>CAYSIR010000001.1:0-4415 GCA_964431105.1 uncultured Leptolyngbya sp.
TTTCGATCGCCCGTTTTACGCCCATCAGCTTAACTAGCAACGCCATCAGTTGCCCCTGTTCGGGCGAGATTTGCATCTGTCCCATCGGGTGCTGGGCGGTTTCCTGGCGGAGTTGCTGCAATAGATCCGGTTCGCGCAACGAGTACGAGCGAATGTAGTCGTGCAGGGAGGCGGTGAGGGAAATTTGTTTATCAGCCATATCGCAATCCGGTAGTCCTCTATTGGCAAATTGGCAACAATTTTGGGTGGTGTGGGCGTTGCCCACACCACCCAAAATCATTATATGAATACCACTACCAGTCCTATTTGGATGGTGAGAAGGAGTCCGCAGGACTTTTTCTCACAACACTCATTCTTATTGACATCCCATTTAGGACGGCTGTAGTTTGGGCAAGCGATCGCAAGATTTGGAGAGAATCTAACTTATTCCTGCACCGCCGATCGCCCTTGACGATTCAGCCGTACAAATACAAAATATCCTAAATAAATTACATAGATAATCAATCCCACAATTCCCCAGAATCCTAGAAATCCACGGGTGTATCCACCGTGAAAATATTCGCGGAACAGCAGCGGTGCTTCTAGCCAAATTTGACAGGATGCCCCCTCAAAAGCAGGCGTTGAAATGGCACAGGGCAAGGTAAATAGCTGCGCGATCGCTCCCAGTCCTGAATACGTTGACACTGCCCACCGCCAAGACGTAAACGACAGCTTCAGCGGTGTCGAACGTTGGTCATCAATTTCTTCATTTAAATCGACCCAGAACCACAGCCCCAGGGGAATCATCACCCGCGCGCCCAAGGCCGTGATGAAGGCAATCGGCAACCCACCAATCATCAAATAGACAGTAATCGCCAGCAAACTCGCCACCCGCCAATAGATAATCAGCAATCGCTGCATGGCTTCTGCCTTTTTGACAAAGGCCCACACCAGCAGCAGCAATGGGCAGATTACCGTGAACACCACCGCCAATCGGTAATCCATCCACACGAGCGATCGCAGCAACTCTTCCGTCATGACGTGAAATTCCTAGAAAACATAGTAAACATTAGAGGGTCGCTCCTAGCTGATCATAATCAACGCATCGCCTAGGCAGAAAAACCACCTCCGACATCATCGCAGGCGGTTTCTGCACCCAGCGCCGTTGTCAACCCATTAGGGTTTGATCCCCAACAGATTGATCAGGCAGCGATCGCAGCTCATCATCCGGGTAATCGCCGACCGTTCCACCTCGCCCAGCCACCTATGGTACTAAAATTTCTGCTAATTAGGACTTGGGGAACAGCGGCAGCAGTGGAGCAACCATCAACACCGTCTGGTTGCATCATGCGCCGACCAGTCGGACAGGAGAATGAGGGCAACCTCTACAAATCAATCCAGGCTTTCACCAAATCGGGCGATCGCTCCAGACTGAAGCCAACTTTTTCACAGACCCGCTGCATCGGACGGTTTTCGGTCAGCACCTCCGCCGTCACTCGTTCGAGTTTCTCATCTCGCGCAATTTGGATCAGCCGCGTCAGTAGCTCAGTTCCCAGCCCTTGCTTTTGATGGGCATCATTCACCAACATGGCAAACTCCGCCTCATTAACACCGTGCTGCTTACTCAATCGCGCCACCCCCAGAATCTCATGCTTACCCGTTTCTGGGCTTTTATAGTCTGCCACCAGCGCTATCTCCCGGTCATAGTCAATGAAGCAAATCCGGGTCAGCCGTTCATGGGCAATCCGGCGGCTCAGCTTCATGAGGTTGAAATAACGCAGATAAACACTTTCCTCCGATAGCGTTTTGTGAAACTGCACGATTAGCGGCTCATCTTCAGGGCGAATCGGACGAATTTTCACCGATTTGCTGTTCCGCAACTGCCACTGACTGGTGTACTGGGTTGGGTAAGGACGAATTGCCGGTTTGGGCAACTGCTCTGGCTCGGTATCTGCCGGATGCAGAACCACTCGCGCATCGAGCGCAATCAGCGTTGGCCCAGTCACATCGGCTGGACGCACCAGCAATGGGTTGATGTCAATTTCCTTAATCCACGGTTGTTCGACCACCAGTTGGCTAAAGCGTACCAGCAATTTTTCCAACGCTTCCATGTCCACAGGCGCGCGACCGCGCACCCCCTTCAGCGCTTTATAAATTTGGGTTTGCTCCATCATGCGCAGGGCTAGCGTTGTATTCAGCGGCGGCAGGGCGATCGCACTATCGCGGAACACCTCCACCAACTGCCCTCCCGATCCAAACACCAACACCGGGCCAAACTGCGGATCAATACTGCTGCCGACGATGAGTTCATAGCCATCCTTCAGCGTCACCATCGGCTGCACCGTCACCCCTTGGAAATGCTCCGCACCCACCTTTTCGGTTACGCTTTGCAGAATCGCTTGGTAAGCCCGCCGCACCGCATCCGCATTAGACAAATTGAGCTGCACACCGCCCACATCGGTTTTGTGGGTAATGGTTTCTGACAGCAGCTTCACCACCACAGGATAGCCAAGCTGATCCGCCCACTCCACCGCCGCCGCTTCGGTTTCGGCAATCCCCGTCTGCACGATGGGAATATCGTAGGCGGCCAGTATTTGCTTTGATTCAGATTCGGTCAAAATGCAGCGGTTCGAGGCCTTAGCCGTATCCAAGATGGACTGAACCAGGGTGCGATCGGGGGCATTATCATCACCATCCGACGGTAAAATCGGCGTTTCGTAAATGCCCTGCAAGTTGTAGTTATAGCGCCACATTAGGTTAAACAACCGAGTCGCGGCATCCGGGAAGCGATAGGTAGGAATGCTAGCCCGATTTAGAATCAACTCCCCGGTTGTCACTTCATCGCCACCCATCCAACTAGCCATGATGGGTTTGTTGGCAAGCTTAGCGTAAGGTTTCAAACATTCTGCCGTGCGGGTCGGGTCAGTCATGGCTTGCGGGGTCAGAATAACCAACAGTCCATCACTATTGGGATCATTCACCGCTACTTCTAAAGTTTTGGCATAGCGCTCCGGTTCTGCATCCCCCAGAATGTCGATGGGGTTGCCATGGCTCCAGTGGGGCGGCAAAATCTCATTCAGTGCCGCGATCGTACTGTCCGACAGGGTGGCCAGTTGCCCCCCGGTACGGATTAAGGCATCCGTAGACAGTACGCCCGGCCCGCCCGCATTGGTGATAATCGTCAAGTTAGGGCCCTGGGGTCGGCGGTCTTGTTTCGACATCACCTCTGCCAAATCAAACATTTCAGAGATGCGCTCAATCCGCAGCACCCCACATCGGCGAAACGCCGCATCTAGGACATCGTCACTGCCCGCCAGCGAGCCGGTATGGGAGGCGGCCGCTTTGGCGGCGGCTTCGGTGCGCCCTGTTTTAATGACGATGATGGGTTTGGTCAGCGCCACCTCGCGGGCCGCCGAGAGGAATGAACTGGCATTGCCAATCGATTCCATATAAATCACGATGCTGTGAGTGTTGGGGTCGTCACCGAGGTAGTAGATCAAATCGCCCCAGTCTACATCGAGCATGGAGCCGATGGAGATAAAGGCGCTGAAGCCTACGTTTTCGGGAAAGCTCCAATCCAGCACTGCCGTACACAATGCACCGCTTTGGCTGATGAATCCAACATCACCCGGACGGGCCATGGCGCTGGCAAAGGTAGCGTTCAGCCCTGTCCGAGGATTCATGATCCCAAGACAGTTGGGCCCAATTAGCCGCATGGGGGTTTTCTTGAGCTGCGCTTGGATTTCGGCTTCGAGGGCTAATCCCGGCGCACCGGCTTCTTTAAATCCGGCAGAAATCACGATGACTCCTTTTACACCGACATCTGCGCATTGGCGAATTAGGTCGGGAACGGTGGAGGCTGGGGTGACGATGATCGCGAGGTCGATCGCTTCTGGAATCGACGCGACGTCCGGATAGGCTTTGATACCAAGGACGCTCTTGCGCTTGGGGTTAACCGGCAGAACCGTTCCCCCAAATGGACTGCTGATTAAATTCCAGAGGATGGTTCGTCCAACGCTGCCATCGCGATCAGTTGCGCCAATGAGGGCAACTGTTTCGGGATTGAAAATTGCATTCAGGGGTTGGCGATCCGTCCGCAGAATGTCGTAAGCGGGGTCAGTGGTTGGTTTTGGCGGTTTTAGCGTCGTCATTGTGTATTTGCTCCTAGGCGTGGAGTCCCATAGGAATAGTAGCGATGGTTTTTATCAGCGCCGCTTACCTGTAAGGAAAGCTTTAGTAAGCCGTTCTAGAGTGCAATGCTTGATACAAGTTATGGGGCGATCGCGCTCAACACAACTCAACAAATACTGGTCAGTAGCGCCTAATTGGCTGCGCCATCTGATCGCCATCTGCTGGCGAACCGAGTCTGAATCGAGTCTGGTATAACAAAGCTGGGACTCACCCATCTCGCCCATTTCACCCACCCGCAGCCATGC
>CAYSIR010000001.1:4515-71981 GCA_964431105.1 uncultured Leptolyngbya sp.
TATAACAAAGCTGGGACTCACCCATCTCGCCCATTTCACCCACCCGCAGCCATGCCAACCTATCCCGGAATCTCTAGCCAAGCCTTTCGTCACCCCCTGGATGATCAAGCCGAGCAAACCCTACGCAGCGTGCCGGGGTTTGATATGGTGGCGCGAAAATTTGTGGAATTTGTTTATGAGCGTCCTCGCTATGTTTTTTTGATGGGCAACAGCATTGAGGTCGGGCCGCGCCAATATTCGACGGTGTATCAAATCTATCGAGAATGTGTGCGGGATTTGGACATTTCGCCAGAGCCGACGCTGTTTGTGTCGCAAGCGCCGCTAGTCAATGCCTATGCCCTGGGTCAGGAGCGCCCCTGTGTGGTGCTGAATACCGGACTGCTGGATTTGCTGAGCGAAACGGAATTGCGATCGGTAATTGCCCATGAACTGGGCCATGTGAAATGTGGACATACGACGCTGCAACAGATGGCCAGTTGGGCCATTACGCTGGTGTTTGGGCTATCGGGCATGACCTTTGGGCTGAGTAGTTTGGTTAGCACGGGGCTGATTATGGCGTTTTATGAATGGTTGCGAAAGGCGGAACTGTCGGCCGATCGCGCGGCACTGCTAGTGATGGATGAAGTCGATCCGGTGTTGCAAAATATGATGCAGTTGGCCGGGGGCAGCCGCCGCTATGGGAACGAACTGGATTTGCGCGAATTTGTGCGCCAGGCCGATCGCTATCAAGCGTTGGATCAAGACGGACTCAATCAGGTTTACAAGTTTTTCCTTTATAACAATGTGTCTCAGGGCACGTTTTTGACCCATCCCTTCACCGTTGAGCGAGTCAAGTTTTTGCAAGAGTGGCATGGCTCCAGCGAGTTTCAGAATATCCGTAGTGGCAACTATTCGCGATCGCACGATAATGCCGTAGAGGTGAATGCCGAAACGCCCCGCAGTGAGGCCGACCAACTGCGCGACGAAATCGACCAGCTCCAGCAGGAACTTGACCGACTGCGGCGATCGCGCCCTGAAGAGTAGGGCGCTGCCATCCGCAGATTTCTCGAAATCCGCTAGTCTGGATAGGGCGTATGTGTTGTTTGTCCGGTTAGGATGGGTAGCGTAGCGCATCAAAGCCCTGTCAGGCATAGCGTTACGGCTTTGCCTACCGGTACCGGACAGGGCTTTTTGTTAACCCATTGAGCAGATTGCAGAACTATGAGCGCATCCACCCGCGCAAACCCGATTCAAGTCATTGGGGGCGGACTAGCTGGCACTGAAGCCGCCTGGCAGATTGCCCAAGCCGGAGTCCCGGTGATTCTCCACGAAATGCGACCGCAGCAACTCAGCCCGGCACACCACACCGAGCATTTGGCGGAACTGGTGTGCAGCAATTCCTTTGGCGCTCAGTCGAGCGATCGCGCCTCTGGGTTGCTCCATGAAGAACTGCGGCAGTTGGGATCAGTCGTGATTGGCAAAGCAGATGAGCATTCCGTACCAGCGGGCGGTGCTTTGGCGGTCGATCGCGCCGTATTCAGCCAAAACCTGACCGAAACCCTCAGCCAGCATCCGCTCATCGAGCTGCGCCGGGGAGAATTACCCAGCATCCCCCGTGATGGGATCGCAGTCTTGACCACTGGCCCGCTCACCAGTCCAGCGCTGGCGGAAGACTTGCAGCGCTTTACCGGCATGGACTATATGAGCTTTTTCGATGCGGCTAGCCCAATTGTGGTGGGTGAATCGATTAACCGCGAGGTCGCGTTTCTAGCTTCTCGTTACGATCGCGGCGAAGCCGCCTACCTCAACTGCCCCATGAACCGGGAGGAGTACCTGCACGTTTGGCGATCGCTCTGTGAGGCAGAACAGGCGGAACTCAAGGATTTTGAACAGGAAACCGCCAAATTTTTTGAAGGCTGTTTGCCCATTGAGGAAATGGCCCGTCGCGGCGAAGACACCATGCGCTACGGGCCGCTGAAGCCGGTCGGACTCTTTGATGCCCGTCATGGCGATTTTCGCGATCCGGCCAACCGCGACAAACGCCCCTATGCCGTGGTGCAACTGCGCCAAGAAGATAAAGCGGGGCAATTATGGAATATGGTCGGCTTTCAGACCAATCTGCGCTGGGGTGAGCAAAAGCGGGTGTTTCGCCTGATCCCCGGACTAGAAAATGCCGAGTTTGTCCGGATGGGCGTGATGCATCGCAATACGTTTATCAATACACCGGAGTTACTGACGCGATCGCTCCAATTCAAAACTCGTCCCACGCTGCTGGCGGCGGGGCAACTGGTGGGCACAGAAGGCTATACGGCGGCGGCGGCGGGCGGCTGGCTGGCGGGAACCAATGCGGCGCGGGTGGCGCTAGGACAAGCGGCGATCGCCCTGCCCGAAACCACCATGATGGGCGCGTTAGTTGAATTTATCAGCAGTGCCTCGCCCAAGCATTTCCAGCCGATGCCGCCCAACTTTGGCATTTTGCCTGCCCTGCCCCAGCGCATCCGTAACAAAAAAGAGCGCTATGGACACTATCGCGATCGCGCCCTCACCGACCTGTCCGCATGGGCAAATAGTCATCACATTCGGTTAAATCAGCCTACGATTACAGCCAGTGCATCTTAGTAGCGAGAGAACACGAATTAATCAACGGCGATTTTTACAACCCGTTGTGAATGTTACAAAATTCGGTCAAGATTGCATCGACGCAATGTCGATCCAACCGTGCCCCTGAACATCAGGATGCCCCACCCCTATGAAACGACTGCCGACCGTTAAGCAACTGAAATTCTTGTTTTGGCTCGCGCCCATGTTCATCGTGGCGGGGCTGACGGCTGGCGTGGTGGCGGGAACGTGGGACACCGTGCCGCTATTGCTGATTTTGATCGGAGTGGCGATCGCCCTAGCTTGGCTAATTTTGGAAACCCGTGGCGGACTCTGGCGCAAGCGTTCCACTCAGGCGAGCACCAATGTCCTAATCTCGACCGTAGCCATGGTGGTGATCCTAGGCGTGATCAACTTCCTGGGCGTGCGCTATAGTCAGCAATTTGACCTGACCGAAAACCAGCAATTTACTCTCGCGCCACAGTCGCAGCAGGTAGCGGCGACCCTTGATGAACCTATTAACCTAGTTATCTTTTCCCCTCAACTCAGCCCCAATGCCGAGCGCCTGTTAAAAAATTATCAGCGTACCAACGATCGCATTCAGTACACATCCATTGATCCCCAAGCTAACCCCATTCTGGCGCAGCAGATCGGCGTGCAAACCCCTGGCGAGGTGTATCTAGAACAGGGCAGCGGTGAGAACGTTCAACGACGCTATATCCAAACTATTACGCCCCAACAGCCCCTCTCGGAACAACTGATCACCAATGCGATCGCCCAGCTTGGCAATCCGCGCACGCCCAAGGTTTACATCACCCAAGGGCACGGCGAACGCACCCTGACTGCCGGACAAGGCGGACTATCAGAGGCGATCGGTCGCCTTGAAGATGACAATTACCGTGTTGAACCGCTGCAACTTACCGCCGAGGGTCAAGTACCAACCGACGCGGATGTGGTCATTGTGCCGGGGCCAAAGCAGGCATTTCTGGACGCAGAGATTGAAGCGATCGCTAACTACAGTGAAACCGACGGCGGCTTGCTGCTGCTGCTTGATCCCACCACCGAGCCAGGATTCACGGATTTGATAGAGCGTTGGGGCATTGGCCTCAGCCCCCAAGCCGTCATCCTCGACCCAGAGGGAGAAGCCGTCGGCCTTGGCCCCGCCGCACCGTTGATTACGCGCTACGGTTCCCACCCCATCACCGAACAACTGAATGGAATGTCCTACTACCCGGTAGCGCAACCCCTGAGCTTGGAAGAAGTCCCTGGAGTAGAAGCTACGCCATTTTTGCTAACGGGTGAATTTGCCCAAGTCCAGCAAATTGACGAGACTGGCAACATCGACGTTAACCCCGAACCAGAGCGCCAGGGAACCCTTGCTGTAGGGATCGCCCTCAGCCGTCCCGCAGAAACCATGAATGAGTCAACCAACGAACCGGACGACGAACCCACACCTGAGACATCCGCCCCCTCTGACGCCGAAGAAGCCTCTCCTGAGTCCCGTCTAGTTGTCATTGGCAACTCTGCCTTTGCAACCGACGGTCTGTTTAGCCAAGTGCTGAACGGTGATGTTTTCCTTAATTCGGTCGCTTGGCTCAGCAATCAAGAAGACAGCGGGTTAGCCATTCGCCCCCGTGAAGCGACCAATCGCCGCATTGTGCTAACGCTGACTCAGCAGGCACTATTGGGAGCGTCCTCAATTTTGATTGTGCCGATCGCGGCGTTTGCTGTGGCGATCGCTCTCTGGCTGAAGCGACGTTAGAGAGTTGACCGCACAAAACACAGCCGAATTGTCCTAAAATGAGGCTTGCAAAAGGTTACTTCTAGGCGCTACGATTATAGACTGTGTTGAACCTATTTTTGATTCAAGCGAACCATGCCGAAACTCAAATCTCGTAGAGCGGCCGCAAAGCGATTCCGCCGTACTGGAAGCGGAAAGATTATGCGCCGCAAGGCCTTCAAAAATCACCTGCTCCAGCATAAGCCAACCCATCGCAAGAGCCGTTTGTCAAAGCCTGCTCTCGTGCATGAGACGGATGCTGAAAATGTAGAGCTGATGTTGCCCTATCTTTAAGCCAGAGGGCAAGTTGGAGACGCGCATTGACAGCACTCAGTTTTTGGCATTGTCCTGAGTAGCGACCCGATTCGATCGCATCTATGTTGACTCAGCGGGTTAGAGCATCGTAGCAAAAGAGTTAGCCAGTCTTATGCCCTCACTGCATCGGCATGGTGTTTAGGGGGTGTTCGATGCGACTGGGCTAGGGTTCGCCGTTACTTTAGGACTGATCCGTGAGCGCGATCGCCTCAACTCAGGCATGGGATTCGCCCTAGATTATTTCGATTCAATCTTCACTATTTTTGTTGGTAGGACAGAAGCACTATGGTACGGGTTAAGCGCGGGAATGTTGCCCGCAAACGTCGCAAGAAAATTCTGAAGCTAGCCAAAGGCTTCCGGGGATCACATTCCAAGCTCTTCCGCATCGCCAATCAGCAGGTGATGAAAGCGCTGCGGAATGCCTACCGCGATCGCCGTCGTCGGAAGCGTGATTTTCGTCGGTTGTGGATTGCGCGTGTAAACGCTGCTGCCCGTCAAAACGGCATTAGCTACAGCAAACTCATAGGACAGCTTAAAAAAGCCGATATTCAAATCAATCGTAAAATGCTGGCTCAGATGGCGATTCTCGATCCGGCGAGCTTTGCAAAGGTTGTCGAAGTTGCTAAAGCCCAGTAGCAATCGCTTGTGAAACCCTGGACAAGGCTGGCTGCGATCGCCATCTGGGTGAGCAGCATCACTACTGTAGCGATGGGGGCGTGGATGACTGCGCTCCCTGTTTTTGCATATTTAGCAGCCTCTGCACAACTGTCTGACATTCAGGAGCGCGGCTACATAGTGGTAGGGGTCAAGGACAACCTTCGTCCCCTTGGTTTTCAAGATGCGTCTGGTGAACTCGTCGGCTTAGAAATTGACGTAGCCCACCGGCTGGCCCTCGAACTCTTGGGCGATGAGACGGCTGTTGTGTTTCAGCCCCTCCGTAATGCCGATCGCCTATCTGCTTTGCTCAATGGCGATGTAGATATGGTGATTGCCAACCTTACCCGCACTCACACGCGATCGCGCATCGTCAGCTTCAGCGTACCCTACTACCTCGACGGAACAGCGTTCGTTACCCGCGATCCCACTATCCAAACCCTGCCACAGGCTGCGCGATCGCCCATTGCCGTATTAAATAATTCCAGCACCATCGCCATCCTGCGCTCCTACCTAAACGCTCCCCCATTAGTCGGCGTAGACTCCTATCAAGACGCACTGGCCCTGCTGGATCAAGGTCAAGTGGCTAGCTTTGCGGGCGATGCCAGCGTACTCGCTGGCTGGGTACAAGACCATCCCAGCTACCGCCTCTTACCAACCTTGCTCTCATCCGATTCACTCTCCGTCGCCATGCCGCGTGGCAACCAGTATGATGACCTGCGCCGCCGGGTCAATGAAGCGATCGCCCGTTGGTATGATGAGGGCTGGATTCAAGAACGGGTGGATTATTGGGGATTGCCGCAATAGCTCGGCGATCGCCAGAGTTGCCTATATCCACCCCGATAGCAATGACAAGAAAGAGTTGCGCACAATTTCCCTCATGCTCTTTTTACTCTTTTCCCAATCCCCATCTCCGTCTACAAGGCTATCCGTTACACAGCACCGAAACTCCTGTTCCGACCTTCTAAGACTAAAGAGTTGCAGGACAGCGGCAGCGGTGATCAGGCAAACGGTCTAGCGACTTTTGCGTAACGTGTAGACAATTTAGGTGAGAGCGCGATAAAACTTATACCATGCGGGTGATGCAAAATTGTGCGATCGCATGAATCCTATGGATAACCCCTCTAGTGAGGCAAGGAGATTTATATGACTGACGATCCAAACACACCTCAATCTTCCGCTATTACAGACGGTAATCCCGATCCCCAGGCTGGATTGACCGACGTAGAAAATGAAACCCAAGCGCTCATTGAAGCCATTCGCACCAAAGCTCAAGCCGAGGCCGTGTTGGCAGGTGAGTTTACCCGCGAAGCCTACTTGAGCGCCGTTCGCCGCATTCGCGAAAACATCGAACAGACCCAGTTGTTTGATCCTGAAAAGATTGAAGCCTCCATTACGGAGATTCAACAAGAGGCGGAAAAAAATTGGCAAACCGTTGTGCAGGATGTTCAATCCTTTGGCGATCGCCTCTCCGAAGCAGCCAAAGCAGCCTGGGAGATTTTGATGCCTGAAGATAAAACACCGCCAGACGCTTAGTTCAGCGGGCAAAGCGGTTGAGCAGGAGTCGAGAACCTACCGATTTTCGCGGAGGTATCCCCACCGTCCATCCTGCTGAACCGCCGCCATCCCCTGCCGGAACGATCGCGCATCCTCATATTGGCAATCAATGACCATCTCGCCGCGCACATTCACATACCCCCAGCGCTGGTTTTGCTTCACTGCCGCTAATCCTTCCGAAAATGGATAGGCATCTTCAAACTGTAGCGGAATAATGACTTTGCCGGTGCGATTGATAAATCCATACTTATCGTCATTCCGAACAAGGGCAGTCCCTTCAGTGAAGCTAAACGTATCATCAAATTTTGCCGGGATCGCTAACTCGCCATTCGGCTTAATGTACCCATAGCGTTCATCAATTCGGACTCGTGCTAGACCTTGCTGAAACGTATGGGCGACATCAAACTCTGCCGGAATGACGATCGCCCCAGTCTTATCGATAAACCCATATTTGTGATCCATTGTGATGCGGGCTAGCCCTTCACCAAACCGCCCAGCGCTATCAAATTGGGGATCAATCACTAGCGTGCCGGTACTATCGATGTACCCCTGCCTTTGGTCAACCTCTACATTCGCTAGCGATTCTGAAAAGCAGGGGGCGGCGCTATCGTAGATCGGTTTCACAACAAAGGTGCCGGTATTGTCGATATAGCCGTAGCGCTGATTTAACTCAATCCGCGCCAGCCCTTCCTTAAAATTTTCCGCCCCTTCGTACTGCGGGCGAATCAGAAACTCTCCGTCTTTGTCGATATACCCCCAGGCATTGGCGATCGCAATGCGTGCCATCCCCTCCGAGAACTGATACGCGCCCTCCCGCAAAATGCTAATCAAATCAAACTCAAATTGCGGAGAAATAACAAACTTACCCATCGTGTCGATATAGCCGAGCTTGCCATCACAAACAACAGCAGCCAACCCTTCTGAAAAGTCGCGGCTGTAGTCAAACTGAGGGGCGATCGCCATTGACCAAGAGCGAGGTTTGGGTGGCGGCGGCGCAACTAAACTATCTAAATCAATATCAACCTTTTTAAGAGGAAGGACAGCCGGTTCCACACGGGGGGGCGGATCAGGCAAATCAGCCCTCAATTCTGCGACCGATTGATAGCGCTGATTAACGTCATAGCGCACCATCTTATCTAAAATTTGCCGTAGTTCTGCACTGACCAGCGGCGCTTGGTCATACCAATCCACTTCCAAAGTAGACGAATGACGAGGCAGTTGATTGGGTAAATAGCCCGTCATCGCCTGAATTCCCAGCATTCCCAACGCATACAAATCGCTAGCAAACGTTGCTGCCCCCTCCGCCTGTTCCTTGGGCATATAGCCTGCTGTACCGATCGCCCGCGTAAAATACACCTCTCCATCCGAACTCAGCATTAAATTGCGAATGGACTTGATACCCGCAAACCCCAGCAATACCAAACGCTTGTCTGACCAACGCCGAATAAGATTGTGCGGCGCAACGTCTTGGTGAATGATGCCTTGCTGATGCACAACCTCTAAAATATCTAGAACTTCATGCAAGAACTCCACCAGCTTCTTTTCTTCCCAACGACTCCCTAGGGCAAACGCTTGCCGCAAATCATTGCCATCAATGAGATCCTGGGCGATATAAAACTCGCCGTTTTGCTCCAAATGATCCAGCAATCGCGGTACTTGGTTGCAACCGTTGAGGCTATAGAGCGCCTGTGCCTCGCGCTCGAAGACACCGCGTACCTTATCGAGCAGTGAGGGCAGAGTAGACTGGGCTTGAAACTTTTTGACAACACACTTGGGGTTGCCGCGTCGGTAGGTGTCAGCCGCCAGAAACGTTTTGCCAAAGCCACCTCGACCCAGCGCTCGGATGATGTCGTATCGACCACCAATTAACATTCGACTCTCCAGAGGGATGCGACGGTCAGGAACCGGAATGAGAGCAGATACCGTCAGTAACGTATGACTCATTGACCGGTTTACAATCGGTTGAAAGCAAATTAGTAAATTAGTAAACCAAATTGGTAGTGGTATTTATTTAAGGATTTTTGATGCCATGGGCACCATTCGCACTATAAAAAATCTCTACCACACGGAGATGAGAGCATAAAATGCCCAAACAGCAGAGAAGTACTGATCCTTCGGTGCATCAGTCTTTTTTGATTCCGTGAACCGGTGCGATCGCCCCATGCTTTATTGACATAGCCTTAGCTGCCTTGATAGATACTTGGTTCTGGGCGAACAGAGCCGATTCAGGACAGTGAGAAGCGAGAGGATGGAGATGCCAGCGGAGATTGAAAAAAATTGAACCACTTGCATTTGTGCCTGTTTTCAAGATGCCCAAATTTACTGAAAAACTAAGGCACATTAGCAGAAGCCATGAGCGCGATCGCATCAGTTTCGAGCCGGATTCAGTGATTTCTGCGTAACGGATAGCACCCCTGTTGGAATCTAATCTTGTAGGGGTTTCTGCAAAACCCCTCACCACCGCACGTTCAGCATCGGTGATTGGCGCACTCGATCGCTGAAACCGCGTAGATTCGAGTCGGTGTTTAAAACCCATACAAGATTAGTTGTGGGAGAGAGGACTGAGGAATAGGGATACGTTTTGTTAGTCAACTGCCCCCTATCAGCCCGGTTTTGTCCACAGCGATTCTACTTAAATTGTGGCAGGTTCCCCAGAAACGTTCTCACAGGCCCTTCGCCCAAAACCGCCCTTCCGCAGGTTGACCAATCACTTTCTGTGCTTGCGGATTAGCCTTCAAATTACTGAAGCTCTTGACGGGTATTTCAAAATTCTATTCAATGCCCTCAAAACCCTGGCTATGTAATTATTTCAGCGATCTCTTCTGTTATTTCCCAATCAGTTCATTGAAGCCATCTTTATTTGAAAGAATGTTGGCTCAATTCCAACTTCAGAGAGCTAACAGAGCAGCATCTCTAATAGACTGCCTAGTAGGGTTTTTCCTCGTCTTCTCGCGTTATGCACAAACTCAAAAAAGCCCAGATACGGCGGCAGTTTCTCTTGAGAAATGCTGCGAGGTCTCAAGCGCGATCGCAGTAATAACCAAACGCCAATTGTGTGTTTGCCATTATCCATGGGGTGGGTGAGTGCCACCATAAATGTTCCCTGACGCCGTTCACTATCTATGATGAAGCATGAATTATCACAAGGCTAGAGATTCCTGAAATTAGAATTGAGCCATACTTTGTTTTATTCCATGCAACGGAACCAGTACCATGATTTTCATCTGCCGTCTTTTACCCCAGATTGAGAGCTATTCCATGATTCTCCCTTAACTCCTAAGTATGAGGCAAACATCATGACTGAAAATTTTACCTAGGAAGAATCAGCAATTCTCAGTTTGACCAAAAACATTGCCTGTCCGCTCAATTCAGAACGAAAGAATGAGTTTTCCAGACAAGTTCATTGACACCATTCTCAATAAGCTGATGCAAAATTTTCATACTGAGAATTGCTGCCCAACAAAGGGTTATCCAGCCTGAATGGGATGAAACTGTTAACATAAGAGACGGTAATTATCGAACTTAATTAGCATCGTGACAGTTAAACCAGAGTGGCTACGGGTAAAAGCGCCTCAGTGGCAGCGGGTCGGCAGTGTGAAGGATACACTGCGCGATCTAGGGCTAAATACAGTCTGTGAAGAAGCCTCCTGCCCCAATATTGGCGAATGCTTCAACGCTGGAACGGCAACGTTTTTGATTATGGGGCCAGCCTGCACTCGTGCCTGTCCCTATTGCGATATTGACTTTGAGAAAAAGCCTAAAGCCCTCGATCCAACGGAACCACTGCGCCTGGCTGAGGCGGTTCGGCGGATGGGGTTAAACCATGTCGTGATTACGTCGGTGAACCGCGATGATTTGCCCGATGGAGGCGCATCTCAGTTTGTGCGCTGCATTGAAGACACTCGCAAGGTGTCACCAAAAACCACGATTGAGGTGCTGATTCCCGATTTGTGTGGTAACTGGGAGGCGCTCGCAACGATTTTAAATGCCCGCCCAGAGGTGCTGAATCACAATACTGAAACGGTTGCGCGCCTCTACCGTCGCGTCCGTCCTCAAGGGGACTACCAGCGATCGCTAGAATTGCTGAGGCGATCGCGTCAATTAGCGCCTTGGCTCTATACAAAATCAGGAATCATGGTGGGCTTAGGCGAAACCGATGATGAAGTGCGCCAAGTAATGCAGGATTTGCGATCGGTAGACTGCGATATTTTAACCATTGGGCAATATCTCCAGCCCAGCCAAAAGCATCTGGGGGTTCAGGATTTTGTGACTCCAGAGCAATTTGATGCTTGGCGGGAGTATGGCGAGTCCATTGGTTTTTTGCAGGTTGTGGCTTCACCGCTGACTCGGAGTTCGTATCATGCGGAGCAGGTACAGGAGTTGATGAAGCGCTATCCCCGCACTCCCCACACAGTCTAGGCTTTAGCCCATCGCTCCCATTCAGTTTGATTTATCAGTTTGATTTAATTGCCATCCTCACGGAGTCCAATCCATTTATTGTGGGACGGAGTGATGCGGGCAGTGTGGCGTGGCTGCATGAATGGGAAATTACTGGGGTTCTGCGATCGCACCGTTGCTTGAATCAGTAACTAGCTCAACCGGCACATCAACGGCAAACGTAGTTACGCCATCCTCACTCTGAACGTTAATTTCGCCTCCCAGTTGATGCACTAACTTTTTGACCAGCGCTAACCCCAGTCCAGTTCCCCCCTGCTTCCACGGATCGGCATAGGGAATTCGATAAAACTTCTCGAAAATATGCGGCAGTTCTTTGGCAGGAATGATGGCCTCGTTCTCAACCTCAGTGAATAGGTGGAGTGGAGCGATCGCGCCCTGATTGCCCGCCGGTGAACGGACGCTGGCTCGAAGGGCGATCGCTCCACCAGAGGGCGTATATTTGCAGGCATTATTTAACAGTTCAGCCACAATGCGCCGCAATATTGTTCCATCCGACATCACCGTTGGCAGCGGCGAACCAGTGACAGATAGCGATTGCTGGCGGTTACTAGCCCGTGAGTAAAACGGTTTAACGACTTCGGCTAACCATTGCTCCAGCCGCAGCGGCTGACGTTCAATCGGATAAGATGACACTTCAAGCCGCTGGAGGTCTAGTAAATCATCGATGAGTTCCGCTTCGCGAGTCGCCTCCGATTCTAGAATTTCAAAATAGCGACGGCGGCGCTCTTCGTCCACATTTTGGCGCAACATGTGGACTGCCATCCGTACATTAGAAATTGGAGTCCGTAGTTCATGGGATACGGTACTCAGAAATTCATCCTTGAGGCGATTTAACCGTTCTAACTCAGCAACTTGTCCTTGTGCGGTTTGATAGAGCCGGGCTTGGCGAATGGCGATCGCACATTGGTTCGCGACCTGCTGCACCATCCGAATCTCAAATTCATTGAAAACGTGTTCCTTGTGGTGAATCAGCCACAGATCGCCTAACACTTGCTGCTGCCCCGCAACAGGGGAGTTCGCATCCACAAAAATGGGACAGGCTAACAACGCGACATGCCCTCGCTCTGGGTTCGGCATTAGGGAGCAAAACTGGAACGATCGCCCCGCTCTCAACTGATGATAAATTTCAGGAAACCGCTCCATCCGCGCCACCTTGCCGCGAGACGTCGGCACCGAGTCAATATATTCGTAGCAGATGGTTGAAGTTCCCTGCTCCCAGTCATACAACGATGCATTGCAACCGCCCAGACCTAGCACAACAGTTAACTCCTCGACCGCTGTTTGCAGAATGTGTCCCTCGACGAGGGAATCTCGAACGCGATCGGTGATGCGCTTCAGCATCGACTCAAAATTGAGGGCCCACTGCACCTCAGCCGTGCGCTGCTGAATTTGCCGCTCTAGGTCTGCATTGAGAGCCTGGGCCTGCTCGTAAAATGCCTCAAAGTCTTGATGTTGGAGTAAGGTCGATTGGCAACATTGCTCAAGATGACCCAGGGCGATCGCCATTTTTTCCAACTGCTCAGTCACTAAGGGAGCGTTCTCTGGCGCAACCTGCATCAGTGCATCAAATGCCTGTTTCGCTACGGTCAGCGCTTGTTGAAGTTGATGTTCGCTCACAACGCTGACCTCACATCGTCCATCTGACGCCGAGGAAGTCGAAGCGTTCTAAAGTGTCGGATATTCAACACCAAAATCTCCATAGCGCATTTCATCACGCCATGGGTCTGGCTAACGACTGCTGAATCTGAAAATCGCAGAGTCCGCCTTACAGTGTTCACGCTCGACCAGGCAACCAATAGCATAAGGGATAACAATGGAATAACCAACATTGACACCCCCCAACCTGACGGCTATCCATTACGCAAATCTAGCTGAAACCCGCATTCCTCGGTTCAAAAACGAGGACTCTGAGTGACCGCTAGAAGGGTTGTGAGGCAAAAGGTCTAGCGACTTTTGCGTAATGCATAGAACCTGACAGGGCGGGGATTCTCAGCTCGCTGGGTGCCCATTAACATTACCCTCCTTGAGCGTCGTTATTGACAGAAGGCGGCAATGCGATCGAGACCGACTTTAATCGTATCCATATCAGTAGCATAGGATAAACGAATGTGGTCATCGGCACCAAATGCACCACCCGGAATAGCTGCCACTTGCTTTTGCTCAAGCAACTGATTGCAAAACTCTAGCGACGATCGCCCAGTCTTGCTGATATTGACGAAGAGGTAGAAAGCACCAGGCGGCGTGATGCACGATAGCCCTGGAATCGAATGCACAGCCTCTAGCATAAACTGCCGTCGCTTGGCAAAGGCGCTCACCATCTCTTGAACGCAATCTTGAGGGCCCTCATAGGCCGCGATCGCCCCATACTGAGCAAAGGTACAAACATTAGAGGTACTGTGTCCTTGAATGGTGGCACAGGTTTTAATCAATGCCTCTGGCCCAGCCAAGAACCCCACTCGCCATCCAGTCATGGCGTAAGCCTTAGCAAATCCGCTGCTAACAATGGTTCGTTCAAACACTTCAGGGCCAGCCGCCCCGATGCTGAGATGGGTAGCGCCATCGTACAAAATGCGGCTGTAAATTTCATCCGAAACCACATAGAGGTTATGCTCAACCACAACGGCTGCGATCGCCCGAATCTCATCAGGTGTGTAAACCATACCGGTCGGATTCGCCGGAGAATTCAGCACCAATAATTTTGTGTTGGGTGTGATGGCAGCGGCGAGGCGATCGGGCGTAAGTTTTAGATTCGTACTTGCATCTGTAGACACAATCACCGGCGTGCCACCGGCTAGTTTCACCATTTCAGGATAGCTCAACCAAAACGGAGCCGGAATAATGACCTCATCTCCCGGTTGAATCATGGCCAGCATTAAATTAAACAGTGAATGCTTGCCGCCGTTGGTAACAATTACGTTATTGGCTCCGTAGCATAGCCCATCCACGGTTTGAAGCGTATTAGCGATCGCCTCTCTCAGTTTGGGTTCTCCAGCCGCCGGGCCGTAGCGAGTTTTTCCGTCATCCAACGCTCGCTTAGCCGCAGCGCAAATGTGGGCAGGGGTATCAAAATCTGGCTCTCCTGCCGTAAAGCTGCACACATCAACCCCGTCTGCTTTCATGGCGTTGGCGGTTGCCGTGATCGCCAGCGTAACAGATGGAGTGACTTCTCCAACTCGTGCGGCAAATTCCATCATGCTCACTTCCTAATCTAATCCATCACTCCGATTGCAGCAGGCGGACAGGTTTCGCAAAAATACTGCAAGCCTTTGTCGATAATGGGTGCATGTCACCTTTACGCCCTCACCCTAAATCCCTCTCCCAAGATTGGGAGAGGGACTTTGAGCGGTTTTTCTCCCCTTCTCCCAATCATCAATATTGGAGAAGCTTGTCCTGAGCTTGTCGAAGGGGGGGGTGGGGATGAGGGCAATACAGGGATTTGCAAACGTGACATGCTCCCGTCGATAATTCGCTATTTTGGCCCGCCAGGTTCATCCGAAAGTCATCAAATTTTACTGCACAAGCTGACCCAGGATTCGATCGCTTCAGGAGATCATCACAATTATGGCAGTCGTCAAACGCGGATGATGCACCTTTTCCTGCCATAAAAAACCCTCCCCATGGTTGCATCCCTTGAACGGTCAAATCATGAGGAGGGAAATAACTGTTATCTAAACAAACGTGGAGCAACCCATGCCGCCAGCGATCGCCTAGCTAGCCAAGTAACCCCGCATACTGTGGGTGCGTCGCCGCAGATGGTTGAGGGCTTGGCGCTCAAGCTGACGTACCCGCTCCCGGCTGATGCTCATCCGCTGCCCGACTTTTGCTAGCGACAGTTCGTTGCCATCGCTCAACCCAAACCGTAAACTCAAGACCTCGCGCTGTTGAGGCGTTAGCTCATTCAACAGCCCGGCGATGTCCTGGCGTAGCAATTCATGGGTGGTGTAGTTTTCGGGTGACGCGCTCTCGTCTTCGAGCAAATCTTGCAGTTCGGTATCTTGGTTGTCACCGATGCGCAAGTCTAACGAAACCGGCTGGCGGGCGATCGTCAGATACTCACGAACTTGCTCTGGCTCAAGCTCAAGCTCCTTAGCAATATCCGTCGGCGTTGGGCTGTAGCCAAGACGTTGGGTTAGCTCACGCTGAACTTTCTTAATTTTGTTGAGCTTTTCGGTGATGTGGATGGGTAAGCGAATCGTGCGGGCTTGCTGAGCGATCGCACGGGTAATCGCCTGGCGAATCCACCAATAGGCATAGGTTGAAAACTTATACCCCTTCATGGGATCAAACTTTTCAACACCACGCTCTAAGCCCAGCGTTCCTTCTTGAATCAAGTCTAAGAATTCAAGATTGCGCTTCTGATATTTCTTGGCGATCGCAACCACTAGGCGCAGGTTCGCCTCAATCATCTTTTGCTTCGCCCGATGCCCCGTATGCATCAGGTCTTTCAACTCATCTTCAGAAATGTCCAAAGCCTCAGCCAGTTCAGCATCCGTTGGCTGACGTTCCAAGGATTCAGATAACGTCTCTTGCTTACCGAGAGCATTCATCATGCGCTGAACTTGTTTGCCCAGCACAATCTCTTGCTCATGGGTCAACAATGGAACACGACCGATCTCATGTAAATAGGTTCGCACCATGTCAGCCGTGTACATCGGCGAGTTCGCTTTTGTTTTCGATTGATTAACGTTAATATTTGCAGTTGGCATGGGGATCTGTAGGCTCCGTCGAGATCGATTACGTAAGGCAAGCGCGAAAGCGTTTGGGAACAATAGAGGACAAGGGAAGGGAAACAGCTAGAACTGAAGGACTATAAATTCCTCAGCCATAGCTAGGTAGGAATTGGATTCAAGACTAAAGGCGGCCATAGAGCCACTTTGGAATGGGTGAATGCTGAGAGTGCGGCGAATGAGGAATACTAATGAGAAATACTAATGTCGTCAGATCAGGCGTGCAAGTCAAAATCAGTGAATCATGCAGGGATAATCTGAAAATGGTGGCAGGTGAACCAATGTTGACTATGCTTTCCTGGCAAACGTTCCAGCGCTTTTGGGCAAACTCTGCTACTTGAATAGAGGGCGCAATGCTTAGCAACTGTAAGCCATTGAAGTCGGAGAGGTCAGACGATCGCGCTGGGCAACGATCAGCAGCCAGCAAATGCAGCGAGATAGAAAAAACACAGGTTTAGGTGATGATGCGATCGCACAACCTGCAATTGTGGCAACACAAACCCGAACAGAAGGGTCATTGCTAAACGGATTCATTACGAGTTTGCCTTACACTAATCGTAATACAAGTTTAAGTTGACGTAAAGGATGACTGGATCATCCAAATGGGTGAACTTCAGGTAGATTGCAGTCTTTCAAAGAAATCGTTCTGAAAAGCGAGCAACAGGGATCAGTCATAATCAAGGGTTGCGATCGCGCTGGGGCTGTTTCAATCTAATTTCCGATTTAGCGATCGATGGTGTCACCTGTGTCTATCAAATCGATGGTTTTTACACAACCGTCAACCATTCCATCATGCCGGACATGGGGTTGATCAAGAGTACGGGCATCCTACAGCAATAACCGTACCGTAGAGTGTTTAAGCAAACAATTTGCACCATCAGCAGCCATTCCGGCACATTGGTATAGCCATAACCAAACAATTGGTGCGGTTCCAATGCAACCCAACCCATGGAGAGCCTATGCATTACGCAAAAGTTGCCAGACTTTTTGCCTCACAACCCTTCTAGCGGTCACTCAGAGTCCTCGTTTTTGAACCGAGAACTGCGGGTTTCAGCGAGATTTGCGAATGGATAGGAGAGCAGGTGGGCGGGCTGGGGATCGGGCGGGGCAGATAGGCATCTAGCTTAATTCAAGGGAGTGGGCGATCGCATAAATTTGCTAAAAACCAAGGTCTGCTTTTGCGGCTTCTGCCATCGCCAGCACCCGATCCGTCGGTTCTGTTTGCCAATCTAGATGACCAATATCGGCGTAAAACGTCTCATCATAGGGGCGGGTACGCACAACAACCGGCATGGGAACAGCGTGACCAAGAATAAGGGCTTGCTGTTTTGAATCTAGTTTTGCCAATACCGATCGCAAATTCTGTCCACCAGACACCCCCGTAAAAATTGCATCAATATCTTTCTCATCATTCAGCAAGGCAGTAATGCGCGTTCCGACCTGAGACATCACCTCGTTATCGATGCCAGACGGTCGCTGATCCACCACCAGCAACGTGACAAAATACTTCCGCATCTCGCGGGCAATTGTGCCGAAAATGGTTTGGCGAACGGTGGCTGAATCTAAAAACCGATGGGCTTCCTCAATGGTAATGACTAACTGATGGGGGCGATCGCTCGGATTTTTGGTCTGCAAAAACGTTTCCGCCTTGCGGACGTAGTGGGCATGAATCCGTCGAGCAATGACATTTGTTGCCAACATATAAGACAGCATATTGGACTGGGAGCCGAACTCCACCACAACGTGCTTTCCAGACTCCAACGACTTCAGAATTTGATCCACGTAGTTGTGAGGGCAGGTATGCCGCAGGTACTTTAGATCATCCAACCGCGTCAACTTGCGCTGTAGCGCCATGATGGAAGACTTGCTGCCCATCTTCACTTCGCAAAATTCTTGAATCTCTTCGTTGTTCATTGACAGCAGGCGCGTCATCCAGGATTTACCAAACTCATTCCGCAGAATAATGGCGTTTTCAAGACTGGCTTCCGACAAATTCAATTCTTGCCGCACTAGCATCAAGTCTTCTACATCAATTTGGTCGTAGCTGATATAAAGATCCTGAGCATCTCGTACGCCACGGCGTTTTGTGGAAGATGGGTCTAGAGTATAAATTTGCACCTCATTGGGAAACAACTGCCGCAGCCCTTTGACGGTGCTGAATTGCTTGCCTTCTTTGGCAGCTTCCCAGCCATATTCGGAATGCATGTCAAAAATAAGGTTGACAGCGGCCCGTTTGCGAATGATCCCCGACAGCAGCAGGCGCGTCAGAAACGATTTGCCGGTTCCCGATTTCCCAAATACGCCATTGCTGCGTTCTACAAAGCGATCGAGATCGATACAGATAGGGACGTCCATATCAATGGGTTGACCGATCGCAAAATTGCGGCGCTGGGTATCATCTTCCCAGCCAAATACAGCCCGAAAATCTCGCTCTAGGGCATCGTACACTTGGCTAAAATGTCCGGGAATGGTCTTCACGGGCAGCAGTTCTAAGGATGAATCCTCAGATTCCCCGGCGGACGCCAGCGATCGCGGCGTAAACATCAGCATCGGCGTCAGGCTGATGGTTCCGTAGGTTCCAGTTCCGGCCAATACATCTTGCAGATAGGTATTGCCAGGGTCGGGGGGATTCGCCAGAATGCGGGCATTGGCGGCACAAAGGGTTACATCTGTCAGCATACAAAAGAAGCGCGATCGCACTCCCTGGATCACCAGAAACTTACCGACCCGCATATCTTCTACTAGCACGCCAGGATGCAGCCGCACCTCTAGACCTTGGCTGAGCGATCCTTGGATGACCGAACCGAGAGGAATGTCTGGAGGCATGAATCCAATGACTGTTCACCATTCACAGTGAGGCGATCGCGCCTGCTGACGGGCTATTGCACAGCACGCGCTCACCAATGCCAAGCGAATACACTTGTTCTGCCATTAGAACACACGTTCTGATCATTTGGCAAGGGTGCTAGCGTTTGCGACCTCGTGAGGGCTGGTCAAGAGGGTTGGTCAACCTGATTGACCGAGTGGGTCTGATTTGACCTACTACAGCCAGTGGGCGGCTTGCATCCCTAAGCAGGCGATCGCCAGCAGTAGGCCGACCAGGTAAAAACGACCCACAACCTGGGTTTCCGTCCAGCCTGACAATTCAAAATGGTGATGTAGTGGAGCCATCTTAAACAAGCGCTTGCCAACTCCTTGCTCATTTTTGGTGGCTTTGAAATAACCGACCTGTAAAATCACCGACAGTGTTTCTACAAAAAAGATGCCGCCAATGATCAACAGGCTAAACAAGTTTTGGCTAAGGAGAGCTACAGCGGCTAGCGCACCGCCCAGGGCTAATGACCCTGTATCTCCCATGAAGACGCGCGCCGGGTTGCGATTGTGAACCAGAAAACCTAAGCATCCTCCAGCCATACAGGCGCAAAAAATCAGTATCCCTATTGAGGTAGGGGTTGCCAAGATGCCCAGCGCCACAAATGCGATCGCACTTGTCCCAGCCGCCAACCCATCAACGCCATCGGTCAAGTTAGTCGCATTGCTTTCAGCTACTAGCACAAACCAGGCCAACGGCCAAAACAACACACCCAGGGGCAGCAGCCAGCCGAACGGCAACGCCAACTGAGTGACATCAACCAGTTGATGCGTGTAAAGCCAGGCACAGAACAGCCCCCCAACACTGACTTGAAGCGCGAGTTTGGCTTGGGGTGAAATGCCTTTATTGGACTTACGGCGGAGAATTTGCCAGTCGTCCAGCCAGCCGATCGCTCCGTAGGCTAGCGTCAGAGCAGCAGCGGCGATCACCTCTTGCGCAAACCCTGACCAAAGGATCGCTAAAATGGCAGCGGTGGGAATAAAGAAGATGCCGCCCATGGTGGGAGTGCCCGTTTTGCGGAGGTGGGCTTGGGGGCCATCGTCCCGAATCACCTGCCCGGCTTTCAGCGATCGCAGAATGGGCACAACCCAATAGCCCAGCACTGCCGCGATCGCTCCCCCACTCAGCAGCGGCATTGTTAGCGATAAAAGTTTTAATAGGCGGCCGTGCCATACATCAATCGCGACGGCGGTAAAACCAATCAAAACAATGAGGGCGATCATTAATATGGTTCCAGATGGATTCAGCGATCGCGGCTCAGATCGACGTTCAAGTTTTGCATCCACAACTAAACTTTATTCTCCTCACACCAGCAAGAGCAATGGTTCAGCCCCTGCAATGACACCGTTGCGAATAGTCTACGTTGCTATGTCACAAAGTGCATCCAATTCAGCGATAACAATTCCCAATCAATTCCAGATGCAGCAAGCGATCGAATAAGACGCTCTTGCTTGCGCTGTGGCAGCAGACCATTCAACAAGACCATTCAACCCTAGTTGACCGGCAAAACTGGCTAACCCTAGCCCTAAAAGGTCAGGGAACCTGTCCCTACCTTGTCTAAACTCCTGTGCGTGGTTTTTGCACCCAGTGCAGAATTGTTTGTCCGCCATTCAACGACGGATGCATCTAGGTAGCCCTGGGTCAACCCTGCCCCGCGATCGCCTTGTCGCGAGTTATCCTACCTTCCGCAGGCGGCGGACTGAGATCCGTGAAAAATTCTCCCACCAATTCCCATCGCGGCGATTTCTCGGTAGTCATGACCCGAACACCACTACCCAATACCACTCCCCATCGCGATTGCTCTGTCCTAGGGAATTGGCGGCTGTCGCTAAAGCTTTCTAAATTTAAGACGATCAGCCGGTGGCAATCTCGACAATCGCCAAGCATTGTTGTCAAGCATAGATTAGGGAACTTGGGAGAACTTAGAGGGAGCTTGGGGATTCTCGTTGGCCCGCCATTTCATAAATAATTTCTATAACTCAATGGCACAAGCAACAGGTTTTCCTATGTCGCGATCGCTCGTTAAGCGTTTGGTGCATCTGTGTCGCCAGGATGTGATCCGCTTCCCATTGCTCACAACCAATTACTGAGCAAACTACTGAATATTTTGTTTACATTCTGCAACAGTCACCTCCTACAATAGAAAAGGTTTGGGGCGAGTGTCTGGACATGTAGCGCATGGATCGGTACAGGTTACATGAGGAAATGTCCTCATACCTTTATTTTGAAGTCTCGCAACACCCAGTCGTTACCTCTCTCATTTAGGGTGCGTTACTTCTCTTTAGTTACCAACTGTGATCATAATTCAACCGTATTATTACTGAATCGATTGAATGGCTTGTCCAACAGATGGTTCAATTCATTGAAATCTCGACGACTTGTGGCAGGCACAGCAGATTTTGTTGCTGTCGGTCTGCTTCAAAACCAAACCCATCAAAGCGCCTAGCCCAATCAGAACTGCGCCAATGGAAGTCGGCACAAACTAAAGTAATGCCCTTCAAGTTCAGGGTTAGATCATCCAAGTAGACCTACCCCCGTCGTCCGAATACTAAAGCCTTGCCACATCGGCTGATTCATGCGGCGGTAGTTAGGCTGTTGTTGAGGCGACAGATCTAATGGGTCAAACCGTTCGGTTCTGGCTAGCCGATTCTGCCCTAGCTCAATCGTGCATCTGCTTTCACGGTCTCGGTCTTCCGGGTTCAACGGTCATGGAACAGGGTGATCGCCGCAACGGTGATGGAGCAAAGGGTCTGGCAGTTTTCGCCGAATGCATTTCTCTGCCACCATGGTTTATCCTTTACAAGAAAGCTGTCGGGTGGTCATCCGGTTGACCACTGGCAATTAAATGCCTGATGGCTCTGTAGTGAAAGGATTGGCCGTCCTGTTTTTTGAATCTAAGCACGGGGCTTCTCTCAAGATTGGGCAAATGGTCAGCAAAAATGAGAGATGAGGGCAACCTTGTTGAAAGACGATTTGATTAAACAGTGGCCGGGTTGGACAGCGGCTATGTTGGAAATCGGAAAGCGTCTGGCAAAGAGGGCTAGCGCTACTGTGCCCTTCACACCGGCAAGGTGCTGACGATGGACGATTGAAGCCGGGGTAACCGCCTATTGAATAGGTGTTAGCCTGGCTAGTGCTGGCGTGCTGATTGATTCTCCAATTGTTGTTCGTTGCTTGCTTCATGACTGCCGATATTCTTACCCGCTTTGTTTGCGATCGCTTTTCCCTATGGACTTCTCTGCTGCATCCAACCACAGACATATTCTCATCGTTGACGACATTGCAGTGAATGCTGCGCTGTTGACTGAAGTGCTGGTCAACGGTGGATATATTGCACACACTGCGCTAAATGCTCAACAAGCGTTTGAACAGCTCAAGACGCACCCGATCGCCCTCATCCTATTAGATATTCGGATGCCGGATATTGACGGCTATAAACTGTGTCAGCGTATCAAGGCGCAGCCAGCCTATGCCGAGATTCCCATCATATTTGTGAGTGCGCTAGATGATGTGGTCGATAAGCTGCGGGCGTTTGAAGTTGGCGGCATTGACTACATCAGCAAACCGATTCAGCCGCCGGAGGTGTTAGCCCGCATTGACACTCATCTGCGATTACGGCGGCTGCGGCAACAGCTTCAGCAAGAGGTGCGCGATCGCAAACAAGCCGAAGCTCGCACCCAGGCATTACTGGAAATGGTGCAGGCCGTAAGTCTTGCGCCTGACCTCAATCATGCCCTAAAAACAGCCCTTCAGCATATTTGCAAATGGCTAGAATTTGGATATGGCAGCGTGTGGCTGCCGACTGACAATCAGCGATCGCTCGTGCATAGCGCCGTTTGGCACTGCCATGGCTCGCTGTGTGTAACGCATGGCGATCGCATTGCTCAGAGTTTGGCTTATCTTCAGCCCTTGGCGCTTCAGCGCAACGAAGCCTTAGAAGGGCGGGTATGGCACGAGGGAATCGCCGCCTGGGCAACCATTGACCCACCGACTGACGTTAGCGATCGCCCCTTTGATTGGCTGAGTGAGTTGGGCTACTGCCATAAATTTGCGATTCCCATTACCCGCTCCAGCGATGCGACGCCTCACACCGTTGAAGTGTTAGCCGTCATGGTGTTTTATGGTTGCCCGCAGCCCGACGAGGAGCATCGCTTGCAGCAAGTCGTTGCCCTAGCCTGCCAATTGCGAAGCAGCCTAGAGCAAAAACATACCCAAGATGCCCTAGCCCGCAGCGAAGAACGATGGCAACTGGTGCTAGACGGCAACCGGGACGGCATCTGGGATTGGAATACCCGCACCGACCAAGTTCTATTTTCCGATCGCTTTGCCGAAATTCTAGGCTATGGCTCCAGGCACGACCTGTCCAGCAAAGATGACTGGTGGCGACGGATTCATCCAGCAGATATCGATCGAGTTCAGCGTATCACCCAAGCTTACCTACGCGGGCAAATCGCCAACTACGTGGTGGAATGTCGCATCCAGTGTAAAGACGGTCACTACAAATGGGTGCTGATGCAAGGCAAGGCACAATGGGGCAGCAACGGCCATCCGCTTCGCATGGTCGGCTCGATGCGTGACATCGACAATGTCAAATTTGCAGAAGAAGCCCTCGCCCAACAACTGAACCATGCACTGCTCATTCGCCAAGTTACCGATGAAATTCGCTGGAAGCTTGACTCTAGCAAAATCTTTGAAACAACGGTGGCTCAGGTTTCCCGGATGCTTGGAGTGAATCGCTGCGTTATTCATTCCTTTCGAGAGGAGTTCGAGGATCTGCCCATTGTGGCGGTGTATGCGGAGCCAGGGTATCGCCTACCGTCGAATTTCTCCATACCGCTTCATAACAACCCCCATGCTGCTGTGGTGCTGCGCGAAGACCGGGCGATCGCGTCTGACAATGTATTGACCGATCCGTATTTATCAGGGTTGGAGGCGATCCATCAGCGGATTTCGCTAAAGTCAATGCTGGCCATTCGCACGTCCTATCAAGGATACGCCAACGGCGTTATCGGCGTGCATCAATGCGACGATTTTCGCCATTGGACGGAAGAAGATATTCACTTAATTGAAGCGATCGCCGCCCAGGTTGGCATCGCCCTGCAACACGCCCATCTCCTTGAACAGGAACAGCAGCAGCGCCAATTGCTAAACCAGCGTAATCTTGACCTTCAGCAAGAAATTCAGGAGCGCAAAGCAGCCCAGGCGGCGCTCAAAGCCCGTATCGATCGCCAAAATACAACCCAGCGCATCATTGAGCGGATGCGACAAACGCTGGATTTGGAACAGGTGTTTCGATCGACGACCCAAGAACTGCGCCAGATTTTTGACTGCGATCGCGTGGCTGTGTATCACTTCAATGAGGATTGGACGGGTGAATTTGTGGCCGAATCCATGTCCTCACGCTGCAAGCCTTTGGTGGTGGCCCAGTGGAGTGAGCAGATGGAACAAGAACAGTTCCAGGAAGCTAGCTGTGTGGTGAAGCGCTGGTCTGATTACAGTGTGGACAACCGCGACACCTACCTTTATGAAACCAAAGGCGGGGCCTATGCCCGTGGCACTCCATTTCTTTGCGTGCGCGACATTTATCGAGCGGGGTTTTCAGACTGCTACATTGAGCTGCTAGAGCAATACGAAGCCCGCTCCTACCTAACGGTGCCAATCTTTAAGGGCGATCGCCTGTGGGGATTGCTGGCCCATTACCAAAACGTTGAACCCCGCGATTGGCAAGAAACCGATATTGAATTGGCCGTTTACGTTAGCGCGCAGTTAGGGGTTGCCGTTCAGCAGGCGGAGCTATTGCAGCAGACTCGCTTACAGGCGATCGCCCTTGAAAATGCCCGCGATGCCGCCCAGTCCGCCAACCGGGCCAAGAGCGAATTTTTGGCCAACATGAGTCACGAACTGCGCACGCCGCTAAATGCCATTCTGGGCTTTAGTCAAGTCTTGAGCCATGACCCTGACCTGACGGCAGATAACCGCGAATACCTCGACATCATCAACCGCAGCGGGCATCACCTGCTAACTCTAATCAACGATGTTTTAGAAATGTCGAAAATTGAGGCGGGACGCGCCCAGATTAACGAGTCGAGCTTTGATTTACTGCGATTGCTGGATGGGCTAGAGGATATGCTGAGCCTGCGGGCTAGCTCCAAAGACCTCGCCCTCACAGTGCAGCGATCGCCCCTTCTGCCTCAATACATCACCAGCGACGAAAGCAAGCTCCAGCAGGTAATCATTAACCTACTCGGCAACGCCATTAAATTTACCAACAGCGGCGGCGTCATCCTTAAAGCCTATCCGGCCCCATCTCTCGAAAAGCCAACGCCTGACTCTAAGTGCGTTCTGTGGTTTGAAGTGAGTGATACCGGCGTCGGCATTGCCAAAAATGAAATGAATCGTCTCTTCTCGCCATTTGAGCAAACGACCGCCGGGCAAGCCCATCGGGAAGGAACCGGGCTGGGATTGTCCATCAGTAAACAGTTTATTGAACTGATGGGCGGACAGATCTCAGTCAGTAGCGAGGTCGGCCAGGGCAGTACCTTTAAGTTCTACATTCAGGCGCGTCTGGCTGATGCAGCGAGCTTGCCTAGCACCAGCAGTCCCAAAAAGGTGATTGGACTTCAGCCCAATCAACCGACCTATCGATTGCTGATTGTAGATGACCACGACGATAGCCGTCTCATGCTGGCGCAGCTTCTGAGTCCGCTTGGCTTTGACGTTGCAGAGGCCTGTAACGGTGAAGAAGCGATCGCCCAATGGCAAGACTGGCAGCCCGACGCAATTTTGATGGATATGCGAATGCCGGTCATGGATGGCTATGAAGCCACGCGCCGCATAAAATCCCAAACCAACGGACAATCCATCCCCATCTTGGCTGTGACGAGCAGCGTCTTTGACGATGACCGCGAGTCAATTCTTGAGACCGGGTGCGATGGGTTTATCGCGAAGCCTGTCGAAGAAGCCAAGCTGTTGGATGAACTAGCACGGCATCTACATATCAACTATGTCTACGGTGAAGCCTACGAACCCACCGTTGCTGGTGTATCTCTGGTGCCGGACGATTTGGCCCACCTACCGCTGGACTGGATACAGCAAATGCATCGTGCCGCTAGCGGGTGCAGCGATCGCCTAGTATTGCAACTGATTGAAGCCTTGCCGAACTCAGAACAATCCATTGCTGATGGATTGACCAAACTAGCCTACAATTTCCGCTTTGAAGATATTGTGGCGCTGACCGAACCCCATTGCCCCTCATCCCACCCATGAGCAATCCTTCTGCTTCTCTATCTGATGGCTGCGCTGGCAACATTCTGATTGTGGATGACAAAGTTGAAAACTTGCGTCTACTATCCAAAATGCTGTCCCAGCGGGGATATGACGTTCGTAGCGCCATCAATGGCCCCGTAGCGCTGCGAGCGATCGAGGCTCTCAAACCCGATTTGATTTTGCTCGACATCAATATGCCGCGCATGGACGGGTATGAGGTTTGTCGGCAGCTTAAAGATAACAACGACACGCGATCGATTCCGATTATTTTCCTCAGTGCCTTCAGCGATGTTGGCAACAAAGTTAAAGCCTTTGAGGCCGGTGGCGTAGACTACATTACAAAACCCTTTCAGATTGCAGAAGTGTTAGCACGGGTTAATAATCAGCTAACGCTGCGGCAAACGCAAGCCGAATTGCAAGCCAGCAACCGTCGCCTGATGGAAGAAGTGCAACAGCGCCGGGAAGCTCAGCAGATTTTACAAGAATCAGAAACCGCCCTGCGGCAGCGCACCCATGATTTAGAAATGGCATTGAACGAACTGCATCAAACTCAAATGCAACTGGTGCAGTCTGCGAAAATGTCGAGTTTGGGGCAACTGGTGGCGGGGGTCGCCCATGAAATCAACAATCCGCTGAACTTTATTCACGGCAACCTGCGGCCGATACGCAACTATGCTGAGCAATTGCTGAAGCTGATTCAGCTTTACCAAGCCGATCGCCCTGATACGTCTCTCAGGGTTCAAACTCAGATTGAAGATATGGATTTAGAGTTTGTTCAGCGCGACTTACCGCAACTGCTGGTTTCAATGCAGGTGGGTATCGACCGCATCATGGGCATTGTAAAATCGCTGCGGAGCTTCTCACGGGTAGAAGAAGCCGATCTCAAAACGGTCGATATTCATGAGGGGTTGGACAGCACGCTGATGATTCTCAGCCACCGGCTTCAGCAAAAACCAGACGATGGCGGGGTTGAGATTATTCGCCATTATGGCTGTCTTCCCAAGGTCGAATGCTATCCGGGGCAGCTTAATCAAGTGTTTATGAATATTCTGGGGAATGCCCTGGATGCGATTGAGGATGAGAACATGAGCCACATTGAGTGCGGCCGTCCTCCCATTCATGGGCAAGTGATTATCACCACTGCAATGACGAGCGATCGCCAGGTGCAGATTCGCATCCGTGATAACGGCCCCGGCATTCCTGATTATGTTCAACAGCGCCTATTTGACCCATTTTTTACCACGAAGTCAGCCGGGCACGGTACGGGGCTGGGGCTGTCAATCAGCTATCGCATCATTAGCGATCGCCATCAGGGCAGTCTTGTCTGCCAGTCTACTCCGGGGCAAGGAACCGAATTTGTGGTGACGATTCCTGTGGCGCAGAGGGGAACCGGATCGGGACAGTGTTCAGCCGTTGCTCCATCTCACCATTCAGCGGTTCCCACCCACAATAGCTTTATGCCCTAGGCCGTTCGGGTTGTCCTTTGGCGGTGGGGCTTTTGATAGGGTCAGCGCATCTGATAGCCAAAATTTTTACAGGGCTACTCCCCCTTTTCGTAGTGCTTTTCAAAAGGTTGATCTACTATATGTAGAGCAGTCACGGCAGAGCCGTCGAGCCAATACTATGCATTACGCAAAAGTCGCCAGACCTTTTGCCTCACAACCTTTCTAAGGGTTACTCAGAATCCTCGTTTTTGAACCAAGGAATGCGGGTTTCAGCGAGATCTGCGTAATGGATAGGAGCCAATACAGGAGTGAGTCAGCATGGTTGATTCGCCGTCCGGGCATCAGAATTTTGATTCAGGGCAGGACGATTGCCGCGATAACCGTTATAAAGGGTTAGGAATCAATGGTTTAGGCTGATGCAGCCTTGCCACCGGTAAAACGGCTAGCAGGGAGATGGCGATCGTAAACCGACCCTTGGGCTGGGTGACGCGAGGTTGAACGAATGTAAATGATTGTCGCGTTTGCCAGGGTTGCGAATAGTATAGAGGTCATATTGTCGGCTTCACGGCATCACGGGGCCAGCCCCCGCTGGTCGTTCGGCTAGTTCATTCACTGAGTAGAGCATCGCTGGGGACGTAAGACTGTGAGAATTCCGCTGGACTATTACCGAATTTTAGGACTGCCCATCCAGGCGACTGCTGAGCAATTGCAGCAGGCCTACCGCGATCGCACCCTGCAACTGCCCCGACGCGAATATTCTGAAGCGGCGATCGCGGCCCGTCGTCAGCTCTTGGACGAGGCCTATACGGTGCTGTCTAATTCAGAGCAGCGCCACACCTACGACGCGCAGTTTTTCCACGCGGCCTATGCCGACAGCGGCGATCGGCCGGCTGCGCCTGGCGATGCTGCCGATCCTTACACTCCCAGCATTGAGATTGCCGATGCTCAATTGGTTGGCGCATTGCTCATTTTGCTAGAGCTGGGCGAATATGAACTGGTGCTGAAGTTGGGCCGCCCCTATCTCAGTAGCGGCAATGCCTCAATTAACCCCGGCACCTACGGCGATACCGCGATTATTTTGGCAGATGTCGTATTAACGATTGCGATCGCCTGTCTTGAATTGGGCCGTGAACAATGGCAGCAAGGGCAGTATGAAAGCGCTGCCGAATCACTGGAAACTGGACAAGAGCTATTGCTCCGTGAGGGGCTATTTGCTGCACTGCGAGGTGAAATGCAATCCGATTTATACAAACTCCGCCCTTATCGCATCCTCGAACTGCTCTCCGTTCCGGAAACAGCAGACTCCTATGCGATCGATCATCAGCGCGGCCTGCAACTGCTCCAAGAAATGCTGGACGAACGCGGCGGCATTGACGGCACTCAGGATGATCAATCGGGGCTATCTGTGGATGATTTCCTCAAGTTTATTCAGCAACTGCGATCCTACCTAACCGCCGCCGAACAGCAGGCCTTGTTTGAAGCAGAATCTCGTCGGCCATCGGCGGTGGCCAATTACCTAACGGTTTATGCGCTGGCGGCCCGTGGGTTTGCCGAACGCCGCCCCGCCCTCATTCGTCGCGCAAAGCTGTTTTTGCTGCGGTTGGGAATGCGGCAGGATGTGTATCTAGAGCAATCGATTTGTGCCCTGCTGCTCGGACAAACGGAAGAAGCTAGCCGCGCTCTGGAGCATAGCCAAGAATATGATTCACTAGCGTTTATCCGCGAACATTCCCAGGATTCGCCGGACTTGTTGCCGGGGCTGTGCCTCTATGGTGAACGCTGGCTGCAAAATGAGGTGTTTCCCTATTTTCGCGACTTGGCCCAGAAGAAAGCCTCTCTCAAGGAATATTTTGCTGATGAGGATGTGCAGGCTTATTTAGAGGAATTGCCCAATGAGCCTGAACCGGCCAGTCAATGGGTGTCTGCGGCGACTAAGGTGCGTGGTGCTGAGGAAAATGGCTATCGGGAGTTTGCGGCAACGGCGGAACGGTCGTATGCGCGATCGGTGAATGGTCATCAGCCTATCGGGTATGGAACCAGCGCTACGGCTACGCTGGATGCCCCGCCTGCGTCGGGAAGTGCAGGAACATCTAATTCTGAAACGCCGCCGATCGCAGAACGGATGGGCTATGGCGATCGCTCTGGTGCGGGAGAATCGCGATCGCCCCAGTCGTCTCAGGAGTCGGTTCATCCTCGCGCTCGTCGGTCATCGCGGGGTCGTCCGAGTCCACGGCTGGATCGGATGTTATTTTTGGTGGCAATTGGCGTATTTGCGATCGTGGTGCTGGTGTCGTTGGTCAGCCGAATTAGCCGAGTCTTTGCGGGGGGCGGCGGTGACGTGACGGTATTGCAGCAGGGCAACCTCAGTGTGCTGCCCCAACAGTATGCGGCGTTGGTGGCACCGCCTGCACCTAGCCTAGATCAAGCCGAGTTAACGCCGGAGTTGGCGCAACAGGTCGTCGAAACTTGGCTTTCGGCAAAGAGGGCAGCGTTGGGCGAATCGCGCAATATTGAGGCGCTTTCTACAATTTTGGTTGATCCGGTTTTGTCGCGGTGGGTGTCTACCGCAGAAGGTGCGATCGCCAATAATTGGTATATGGATTATGAACACCTAGTCTCGATTGAAACGGCGGAGGTGTCTGAGGATCGTCCTGATGAAGCGATCGTGCTAGCAGCGGTCACAGAGACCGCCAACTTTTATGAGGATGGTCAGCTCAACCTAGAAGAATCCTATGATTCTGCGCTACGGGTACAGTACAATCTGGTGCGTCAGGATGGGCAATGGCGGATTGAGTCAATGGCGGTTCAGTAGCCGACTTGTCTTGTCTTGAGGTCAATGCGATGGCAGCCGGTCTGCTCTTGATTGGCGAGCGGGGGCAAGCGGGGCAATGTGGGGGTCGCCGTATTGGTCTGGGAAGAACAGCGGATGGATCAGTTGCGATCGCCCAACTAGACGCAAGACTAGGAGCGATCGCCTGTTGATACTGAAACTGCTACGACAGGTAGCCGCGTTCCGTCAATCCAGCAATGACCTTTTCCACACTTTCCTCAAGGGTTTCTAAATCCGTGCGGCATTCAATGTCTGGATTGAGCGGTGCTTCATAGGGATCATCAATGCCCGTAAACTGCTTGATTTCGCCAGCCCGCGCCCGCTTATACAACCCCTTCACATCCCGTTCTTCGCAAACTTCCAGCGGCGCATTCACAAACACTTCCACAAAATCTCCAATCTTTTGGCGCACTTCATCACGGATGGCGCGGTAAGGGGAAATCGCTGACACCATCACAATTACGCCGTTACGAGTGAGGAGATGGGACACAAACCCAATCCGGCGGATATTCTCATCCCGATCTTCTTTGCTGAAGCCTAGCCCTTTCGTGAGGTTTTCGCGCACAATATCGCCATCCAGCACCTCAATGCCGTAGCCTTTGGCTCTCAGTTTTTCCTCAACGGCGGCCCGAATGGTGGTTTTACCAGCGCCACTTAATCCTGTAAACCAAAGCGTCACACCACGCTGATTTGCTGCCATAAATTCCAATCCTTTTCAATGCCTACAATTCTGAATCCCTAGGATAGGCGATCGGGTAGTGGTATTCATGTAATGATTTTTGGTGGTATAGGTGTCGCCCACACCACCAAAAATCATTACCGACAGAGGACTACCGGCGATCGCGCGATCGCATCATCGCCCGCTTACCGAACCTGTTTGCCAAACCAGTTTACAGAATTCGTCTGCCAAACCCGTTGGCTAAACCAATTCGCCATTGCATCCGGTAGGTCAACACCGACGACTGCGCCCTTTCGATACTACGTCGTTTTAGGTAACAATACTCCTGTCTTTGTTGGGTTCTCCAACCCTTCTCCAACCCTACGCTCTTGGGTGGCTGTTGCATGACACTTTTTGACCAGCATCGCCAAGTTCTCATTGCCAGTGAAGCGCCGTTAGCGGCTCGGATGCGGCCGCGCACGCTGGATGAATTTGTCGGGCAAGATGCGATCGTGGGGCCAGGGCGCTTGTTGCGGCGGGCGATTGAGGCCGATCAACTGTCTTCGCTGATTTTTTTTGGGCCGCCCGGCACGGGAAAAACAACGCTGGCGCAGATTGTGGCTAATACGACCCGGGCCCAATTTATTCCGCTGAATGCGGTGCTGTCAGGCGTGAAAGACATTCGAGAGGCGATCGCCCTAGCCCAAGAGCGGCGAGGAATGTACAGTCAGCGCACCATTTTGTTTGTGGATGAGGTGCATCGCTTCAACAAATCCCAGCAAGACGCGCTGCTGCCCTGGGTGGAAAACGGCACCGTAATTTTGATTGGCGCAACCACTGAAAATCCCTACTTCGAGGTCAACAAAGCCCTAGTCAGCCGATCGCGGGTATTTCAGCTCAAACCCTTGACTGATGATAATTTGCAGCAAGTTGTGGAGCAGGCATTGACCGATAGAGAACGGGGCTATGGCGATCGCACCGTCAAACTATTGCCCGATGCCCTCGATCATTTAATTAACGTCGCCAATGGCGATGCGCGGGCCCTTCTGAATGCCCTAGAACTGGGGGTGGAAACCACCGCCGCCGATGACCAAGGGGCGATCGTCATCTCCCTGGACGTTGCCGAAGAATCCATCCAGCAGCGGGCAGTGCTGTACGACAAGGAAGGGGATGCCCATTTTGATACGATCAGCGCCTTCATTAAAAGCGTGCGCGGCTCAGACCCCGATGCCGCACTGTATTGGCTGGCGCGAATGGTCTATGCCGGGGAAGATCCACGGTTCATTTTTCGGCGATTGCTGGTGTTGGCTAGTGAGGATGTGGGCTTGGCAGACCCCAATGCGATCGCGGTTGTCCATGCCTGTGCCCAAGCCTTCGATCGCGTCGGTCTGCCGGAAGGCCGCTATCCCCTAGCCCACGCGACCCTATATCTCGCCACCGTGCCCAAGTCTAACAGCGTCATGGGCTTTTTTGATGCCTTGGCAGCCGTTGAACAAGAACGCGAAGACGAGATTCCCAATCCACTGCGGGACAGCAACCGCGACAAACACAGCTTTGGGCATGGCGCGGGCTACCTCTATCCCCACGCCTACCGCGACCATTGGGTAGAGCAACAGTACCTACCCACCAGTCTCCAAGGTCAGGTATTTTATCAGCCATCCAATCAGGGCTATGAAAACCAGATTCAGCATCGGGTAGCGCGGCGACGGGAGGCGCAACTCGCCGCCATGCTGGATGGGGGACAGGCCTTGCCAGAAGTGTTGACCTTCAGTACGGCGGATTCGGCGGTCGATCGCTGGCTGCAGCGCACCCTCAGCCAAGCCGGAGAACAAGTCGCCACCGTGCGCGATCGCATTTTTGAACTGGCCGCCCCCCAACGGCATCATGTCGTAATTGACCTGAATGCAGGCAGTGGATTATTAACCTGGGAAGCGGTGCGGCAGGTTCCCGAAGGCGGCGTGTATGCCTGTGTGGCCCAGTCCGCCGATTCCGAAGCACTGCAGGAACAAGCGGCCCGGTTGCCCGAATTGATGCGGCCGGTGATCATTCCCGGCGATGCACAAACCCTACCGGACTGGCGGCGCAACCATGCCCCCACGTTACAAGCCGATCGCCTGATTGGGCGCACTGTATTGATGGCACGGGCGAACAAAGGCGCACTCTTGCGATCGCTGCGATCCTGTCTGCGACCAGACGGTCGGTTGGTATTAGCAGAACCCATCCCCCGACAAACCCAGCGGCTGTATGCACTCCTAGATGCCACAGAGTTGCCCAAATCGCTGTACGCTAAACTCATCCACGCCGAAGATGCAATTTATACCAGCACCGATGACCCGATGGTAAACTGGGATGCCGACACGCTGCGATCGCTCTTTGCCGAAGCTGGGTACACCGCTACGATTGAGGTGATCACTGTACAAACCCGCCTACGCATTACCCCAGCGCTGCTCGATCGCTGGTTCCAGCCGGGTCAAATGCGACCGAGCTACGGCGACCATTTGGGGCGATCGCTCCCCCACTCTCAGATTGAACGTATCCGGTCGGTCTTTTCTCAGCAATTGCGACATCAAACCGTACACTGGATAGGAGCGATCGCCCATATCAACGCCCGAAAATAGCTGCAAGTCTACCACCAGGCAGATGACATCTATTAGCAAATTTCCTAAGTTTAATGACTAGATTCATTAAAACAGACTAGAACAAACGCCTTTATCTCACAAACTTACTTATCTATAGCGTAACCATATCTATGACTGCAACGATCGCCCCTGACCAAGTTTCTCGTATTATTGAAAACCGTCATCAAAACCCATTTGAAGTGCTGGGTTCCCATCGAATTGAGAGCGGTGATAAGCCACACTGGGTTATTCGTGCTTATCTACCTGATGCTGATGCCGCCTGGATTATTCGCCCGCAAGAACGCCAAGAATATCCGATGCAGGCGACGCATCATCCCCACTTCTTTGAATGCGAATTAGACGGTGATGAATGCAAAAATTATCAAATTCGGGTTAAATCTGGCGACCATGAGCAGGTCATGTACGACCCCTATGCATTCAAATCACCCCTGATTACTGATTTTGACATCCATCTATTTGGTGAGGGCAATCACCATCGTATCTATGAAAAGATGGGCGCACACCTTGTCAAAATTGACGGCATTGGTGGGGTATATTTTGCCGTATGGGCCCCAAATGCTCGTAGCGTTTCTGTCGTTGGGACATTTAACCAATGGGACGGACGCAAGCATCAAATGCGGATGATTGGCGGCGGCATTTGGGATTTATTTATCCCAGATTTACAAGCAGGTGAGATTTACAAATATGAAATTAAAAATCCAGAAGGACATATTTATCTAAAATCAGATCCCTATGGAATGCAGCAGGAGGTGCGTCCTCAAACAGCATCCATTGTCAATAATTTAACCTACCATTGGGCTGATGAAACATGGATGGAGCAGCGCCGTCATGCTGACCCCCAGGAACAGCCCATTTCCGTTTATGAAGTCCACCTCGGTTCTTGGCTGCACGATAGCATGGCGAATCCTCCCAAGTCAGGAACGGCGGTGCAAGTTAGTCAAAAACCGGATGCGCGTTTCTTAACGTATCGAGAACTGAGCGATCGCCTGATTCCCTACGTCAAAGATCTCGGCTACACTCACATTGAGGTGCTGCCAGTCGCTGAACATCCCTTCGACGGTTCTTGGGGCTATCAGGTTGCAGGATATTTTGCGCCGACGTCCCGTTACGGCACGCCGCAAGATTTTATGTACTTTGTTGATCAATGCCACCAAAATGGCATTGGGGTTCTGGTAGACTGGGTTCCTGGTCATTTCCCGAAAGATAGCCATGGCTTAGCTTTTTTTGATGGAACCCATCTTTATGAACATGCTGACCCACGCAAAGGAGAACACAAGGAATGGGGTACGTTAGTTTTTAACTATGCCCGCAACGAGGTCAAAAATTTTCTAATCTCCAATGCGCTGTTCTGGTTTGATAAATATCATATTGACGGTATTCGAGTCGATGCAGTCGCATCAATGCTGTATCTTGACTACGATCGCAAGCAGGGGGAATGGGTTCCTAACCGATTTGGCGGCAATGAAAATCTGGATGCCGTTGATTTTCTTCGTGAATTAAATTATCTAATCTTTGGATACTATCCCGGCATTCTATCCATCGCAGAAGAGTCAACCTCCTGGGCAAATGTGTCTCGTCCGACCTATGTTGGCGGTCTAGGCTTTAGCTTTAAGTGGAATATGGGATGGATGCACGATATGCTAGATTATTTTAGCAACGATCCAATCTGCCGCCGCTATCACCAAAATAATATTACTTTCAGTATCTGGTATGCCTTCAGCGAGAACTTTATGCTAGCCTTATCTCATGATGAGGTAGTCCACGGCAAAGGTAATTTATACAGCAAAATGCCGGGTAACGATTGGCAAAAGATGGCTAATCTGCGATCGCTGTATGCTTATATGTTTACCCATCCCGGTAAGAAAACCCTGTTCATGGGAATGGAGTTCGGGCAACCCACCGAATGGAATGCTTGGCTAGACCTGGATTGGGGCTTGCTAACTCAAGAACCGCACCGCCAGCTCAAAGATTTTATCAAAGACTTGAATCACCTTTATCGCCAAGAGCCAGCGCTCTATACTGAAGACTTTTCAGCGGATGGCTTTGAGTGGATTGACTGCAACGATTCTGATAATAGCGTTGTGTCATTTATTCGCAAAGATAAGCATTCTGATGACTTCATCGTTACAGTGTGCAACTTTCTGCCGAAACCCTGCTATGACTACTGGATTGGCGTTCCCCAACCAGGGTACTACCGCGAACTGCTGAATAGTGATGCGATCGCTTATGGCGGTAGCGGTGTAGGTAATGGCGGCGGACAACAGACCCACGAATGGGATAACCCACGCTGGTCCCATGCGCTCAGCCTGACCCTGCCCCCGCTGAGCGTCACCATATTGAAGCTTGACCGCTAGCCAGACTCTCCGGGTTAACTGGATGAACACAATTGCTACAGGTAATGGGCAAACTGCGATACTCTGCCCACTGTCTTGCCTCAGGTGAGGAACACATCAGGTAAAGGAAGACGAGTTTTATGGTTTCAACTCCCGTTTCTCAGGTTTATCTTAGTGAACAGGAAACTCAGCAGTTGGTTGAATGGGCTGAATCAATTGAGCAGTCAGATCTGACATTTCTAGAGAAAGCCCAACAGATTGCCACCCGGCTAGGAGCGCATTACCGCGCCGATGGACTGACTGAAATTGGCTTTTGGACTCCTGAACTGGGAGCCGATATGATTCAGCCCAAAAATATTTATCTCGAAATTTTTACTCTCAAGAAAGCGATCGCCCCAACTCGTTCATCCCAAACAGTCATTTTCCGGCGAGACTACATTTACCTGGAAAAGCACGGTGAATATTTCTGGGGTGTAGTATCTGGCATGAAGCCGGGTACCCAAGACCAGTTCGGCTCCTTCTACTGGTTGCGCTACCTGGACATTGAAACCAACCAGGTTCGGACGATCGGGGATTGCCTAGCCTATTCCTTACCCTATGGCGTTTATGCCCCAGCCGAACTCTACGATGTCGATCGCCTCCAGCGCGATCGCACGGATCTTGATTATTTTACCCAAGGCGAAGCGCAAGATGACGGCAGCATTCGCGTCCGCCCACCGCGCAATATCTTGCAACTGCACGTCAACACCGCCTCTCCCAATAGCTACATCAGTGGACTGACCGAGGTCTATCAGCGCATTGCCAAAAAGCTGACTGCTCAAGAAGCACTCACCCCCGCCGAGCGGAACTTCATCGGATACGATGCGGTACAGCTACTCCCCATTGAGCCAACCGTCGAATATCGCGGTCGCCACGATGCCGGACAAGGATTTTTTATCTTCAATGAAGATGACCTCGACGAAATGAACCCTGACACTGAAGAAATTGAACAGGAACCCGGCGACATCAAAGTTACCCTAAAGAAACCCGACACTCAAAATTGGGGATATGATATTGTTATTTTTGGCTGTTCTGCCACCAATCCCTCCGTTCTAGAAACCCTCCGTCCGGATGAACTCGTCGAGTTTATTGCGACCCTGCATAACTTCCCAACTGGCCCTATTCAAGTTATCTACGACATTGTGTATGGTCATGCCGACAACCAAGCGATCGATCTGCTTAACGGGCGCTTCTTGAAAGGCCCAAATATGTATGGTCAGGACGTGAACCACCAAAACCCCACCGTTCGTGCCATTCTTCTGGAAATGCAGCGACGGAAAAATAATACGGGTGTAGACGGTGTCCGTGTAGACGGTGCCCAAGACTTTAAATTCTTTAATCCTTTATCTGGTCGTGTCGAATATGATGATCAGTATCTCAGCGCTATGGCGGAGGTTGAGCAGCAAATTGGCTCTGCTACCCGTCACCTGTACGCTATTTATGAAGACGGTCGCCCTTGGCCATCGGAAGGATGGGAAGAAGTCTCTACCTACCGTGACATTGTTGAGTTTAAGCCTGATGCTTTTCAGTGGGGCCCGCTGATTTTCGCCCACAATACCCCTAGCATTTGCAGCTTTTGGGATAAGAAATGGCGGCGCGTTTCAGAACAGATGCGCATGGGTGAATGTTGGATTACAGGCTGCGGCAACCACGATACGCTACGACGCGGCACGCAGGTTGATCCGGAGTTGGAAATTAATTGGAACCTAGGTAAGATTTTACCAGAGGTGCTGAATCGTGCCTATGATAACCCTGCCATTTCCCTAATGACCTACGGGTTTAGCCCTGGGCTGCCAATGGATTTTATTAACTGTACGATGCGGGCCCCGTGGGGATTTCTGCGAAATACTGACGATCGCTACGGTGTAAAAGTGGTGTCAGAAGAGGCGGGCGGCTTTCTGGATTGGCAAATTATTCCAGAAACCTATGATTGGCCAGAACTGTTTCCTCGGGTAAAGAGGATGGGCTTTGGTCAGTTGGCTGAGCTACGTCAGTTTGTGCGCGGATTGTGTGATGCGATTGACGAAACGAACTATGATTTAGACGAAGTTGCCCACCTCTGCCAGCGATTTCTCGGACAGAGCGCTGATTCAGACGATGTGAAGGCCGAAGCCAAAACCCGCAAATCAGCCATGGAACTGCAAAAGCTGAATATCCCAGGTAAGTCTCAAATTTTATCTGAGTTGGATGTTGGTAAGCTAAAGGAGTTTGCCCAAGCATTTATGGAAGATGCCCATGAAATGTGCAACGTTTGGCTGCAAGAATCTGTGCTAGATGAATCGCAAACTCAGTTTAACCTAGCCCTACGCCGCTTCCGCCATGCTAATCCTTGGCTACAGAAAAACCTTGAGGGTAGCGATCGCTTCAACCGAATTCACAATGAGCAGCACACCCTCTTCTATGGACTGCGGGACGAACCTGATGCTGAAACGCCCCATCAAATTGCAATGGTCGTCAATATGGGCGGCGATCCGGCAACTGTGACGCTGGGCGATTGGCTACAGATTGACATTGAAAATTGGCGCGTGGCGATCGCTTCCCCAACACTTTCTATTGACGACGGGAAAGATGCACTGCGATCGTTTGAGCTGAGCGATAGTCAGGGAGTCTTGCTGGAGAAGATCGGGTAACAGCAAGAACGAAAGTAGGGGCTGCCGAAAAAGCAAGAATTCAGCTATGTCAAGGGTTACAGGCTGTTTTCTAGGAAAATAGTGCAAGGCAGAAATCACTGAAAATATGGATTTATCGTTTGAGGAATGCGCAAAACTTATTGCAGCAGAGCATCATCAGGAACCACACCGCAGTTACGAAATTAGAGGACACGTCAGTCAATCGGCAATTAACGAAATCAATCGGCAAGTTTCAAGATTTGAGCAGTCAGTCGATCTGAAAGCACAGAGACCATCTTTCCAGGAAATGATAGACAATGTTTTAAGAGCTTGCCGAGACGATGATTTAATGCCCAGGACTGTCAAAGCTGATTTGTACATTGTATCTAACAATGATCTTAGCTTGTTCTTTGAGATTAAGGGATTAAAACCCAACAAAGGGCAGTGCTTGGGAATCTTTGAGAGACTGCTTAGATTTTATCTTTTAGCGACAAATCCACATAATTCAAAAGCCTATTACGCAATGGCATATAATCCTTATAGTTACGAGCGTTCAGACTATAAGTGGTCAGTTTCAAAACAATATACTCCCTTCGATGATGCTGTTCTCATCGGACACGAATTCTGGACATTGATTGGGGGAGAAGAAGCATACTCTGAACTTTTGGAAATATATCAAGAAGTTGGTCGTGAGAAGAGTAAATATATTCTTGATACTTTAGCATTTGACTTCTAAAGATAAGACTAATGAAAGACACTGATTTTATGAATGGTCAATGTTTCAACTTCGCATACGCTATCTGCGAAACATTGCGTGATCAAGCCTGCTACAGTAATGTTGCTATCAATCTAGTCTTAATTGTAGGTGAACGATTTTATCTTCACGAGCCTGAAACCGTTTGTATTCACTGCTTTGCGCAAGTAAGCCAAGCAAAAGACAACAAGGTTTTTTTGATTGACGCACAAGGAATTCATGATGGGAGTTACATAGAGGATATATCTGAACATTGGCAGGCCATAGAGTATGAGATTCATGGATATCTCGGCGAAGTAGAGTTTTTTGAATATGACTTCAACGTACAAGAAGATATCGAATCTTATTGGCAAGAACTATCATTAGCTGGAGCTTTCAAAGACCTGCGAATTATTGAGGCCGCTGCAGATATTGTTCGATCTCAAGAAGAATTTTACCTTAGTTTGTGTGTTGGTGGCAACAACCGTCAAACTAGAATGGCACTTGAATCAATATGAATTTCATCAGGATCATAATTCACATTAGACGTGACTGGATGTTATTTACGCTCCCGATCGCTCCTCGCCAGCGCCGCATTATAAACTTTCTCGTTGGTCTGCACCGATTTGAATAAATCAACCACCGGGTTCGGGTAATCCACCCCTAAGCGCAGGTGCGATCGCATCTGTTCATCGGGCTTCAGTTTCCACGGTTCATGAACCTTCGAGGCAGGTACGTTTGCCAATTCCGGCAGCCAATGTTTCACGTAGTGCCCGTCGGGATCGTAGTCTTTTGCTTGTTTGGGAATATTGAAATACCGGAAGCCACGGGCATCGTTGCCAACTCCGGCAGTATAGTTCCAATTGCCCCAATTGCTGCACACATCGTAATCAATTAACCGTGACTCAAACCATTCTGCCCCCATGCGCCAGTCAATACCGAGGTTTTTAGTTAAGAAACTGGCCACATTTTGCCGTCCGCGATTGGACATGAATCCGGTTGCGGCTAACTCGCGCATGTTAGCATCCACCAACGGAAAGCCCGTCTTACCCTCACGCCACAGGTCGAACCGCTCCCAATCCTGTTTCCAATCAATATCTAATCCGCGTAAACCTGATTTATGGAAGACGCGATCGCCGTGTTTAGCGCAGATAAACCGAAAGTAATCGCGCCACAGCAGTTCAAACACCAGCCAATAAGTTGAATCATTCTTGACCCGCTCGGCTTCATAGTCCTGCACCGCTTCAAAAATGCGACGGGGCGACAGGCAGCCCAGCGCCAGCCACGGCGAAAACTTGGAGGAATAATCGGCTCCCAACATTCCGTTACGGGTTTGCTTATAGCGGCGCAGGCAATCGCGATCAAAAATGTAAGCCTTGAGGCGATCGCAGCCCGCTGTCTCTCCCCCCTGAAAAGTCAATACGCTCCGTTGATCCAAGAGCGGCGACTCTAAGCCAAGCTCTGCAAGAGTCGGCAGCGCCCCCACGTCTATATCATCTGGTAGCGATGGCACGGAGGTGGGCGTAGGTAAGGTAGGGTTGATACTAGACTGCTTCTCAACCATCTTGCGAAACTGAGTAAAAACGTCCGGCAACTTAGCAAAACTAAAGGGCAGATCGTCGGCGTGATAGAGGGTTGCGCCCCAAAAGGTCTGCACCATCACGCCCTGTTGTTCCAACTTACTGGTCAGCACATCTTCGACCTGCGTTTCTTCGCTCGTCACCTCTTCATGGAAGTACACAGCGTCGATCTCAAGCTGCTGCACTAGCAGCGGCAATACCTCCTCCGGTTTGCCGTAGCGAATGACCAAATCTGCACCCAGCGATCGCCAGGATTTCCGTAAATCCGCCACGCTCTCTAGCAAGAACTGCGCCCGAAAGGCTCCTGTTTTTGAGAACCCAAAGGCGGTTTGCCCAAACTGACGCGGATCAAAACAATAGACCGGAATCACCTGCGATCGTGCCTTGAGAGCCGTATGCAGCGGCTCGTGGTCATGGATACGGAGATCATTGCGGTACCAGATAAGCGTGGGAGAAGACATCACAATCAATAGCTCAACATTCGGGCGATCGCGCCCAGTTATTATGATACATTTCTTAACAAATCTGTGCAGCACTGGTGAGCCGCTGCGATCGCGTGGTAGGTTCCATGCCCTGCTCGCCGAGCAGCTATTCTACATAGGAGATGGACGTTTTAGGGGGCAGCAGAACTCTCTCTAAAAGATGTCCTGAACTATCTGCTTAGCCGCATACAGGACAGTCCAAGCCAGGGGAATATTCATCCAGCCAAACCAGAATACGGACGACTTCGGTATGATAAGCAGATGGCATAAGCGGTCGCACCGTTCTATGTTCAGCTTTATGTTCAACATTCAGTTTTATGAAAAGTATTCGTCGATTTTTGGTTTTTACCTGTCTAGCCGTTGTTGCCGCCTTTGGCGTCATAGCCTGCAATACGGCTGAAACACCCTCTGCTTCATCCGAGGCTGCCGCTGTGATTCGGGTCGGTTCCAAAGACTTTACGGAACAGTTCATCATTGGCGAAATTTATGCCCTGTCATTGGAAAATGCTGGGTTTGAAGTAGAGCGCAAACTTAATCTTGGCGGAACGCCCGTCGCTCAAGCGGCTCTGGAAAGTGGTGAAATTGATCTCTATCCGGAGTACACGGGCACGGGGCTGCTGACCGTGTTGAAGGAACCCGTGAGTAGCGATCGCCAAGCGGTTTATGAGACGGTCTCTGAAGGCTACCTAGAACAATTTGGTCTGGTGTGGCTGGAGCCATCACCCATGAACAATACTCAGGCATTTGCCATGACTCGCAGCACGTCAGAGCGGTACGGGATTACTAGCATTTCACAGATGGTCGAAAACGCCAGTGACCTGACGATGATTGGGCCACCTGAATTTGAAGAGCGGGAAGATGGTCTACCCGGCATCAAAGCGGCCTACGGTGATTTTGAGCTGGCAGACTACAAAGCGGTGGATGCTGGACTACGCTACAAAGGACTGGTGGACGGAGAAGCGGATGTAGCGGTCGCCTTTGGGACGGATGGTGAGATCAGCGCCTTTGATCTACTGCTGCTAGACGACGACAGAAACCTGTTCCCGCCTTACCAAGTCGCGCCCGTTGTTCGTCAAAGTACGCTAGAGGCTAATCCCGGCATTGCCGATGCCCTAGATGCGATCGCCCCTTTGCTGACTGATGAGACGATGCAAGCTCTCAACTACGAAGTGAGTGGCAATCAGCGCGAGCCATCCGACGTTGCCCGCGAATTCCTCACCACAGAAGGCGTCTTGTCCGGATCGTGATTTGGCCGCATCATGCAACGTTCCTTGCTTGTAATCTTGCTTGTAATCTGCCCTTCTTGTTTGGTGAGTATTGGCTGGTGAGCGCAATCTTTTTTGACCAGGTATTTTTACAGTTTCCTCGCACCCCCCATCCGGCGGTCAACAATTGCAGTTTTGAGGTCAGTGAAGGGGAGCTGGTAGTGATCTTGGGGCCGTCTGGCTGTGGGAAAACCACCCTCCTGAAAATGGTGAATCGGCTCTATGAGCCGAGTTTCGGACGAATTACCGTCAATGGGCAGGATATTCGCCGGGTGAATATCAATCGGCTGCGCCAGCAAATTGGCTATGTGATTCAACAGTCTGGCCTATTTCCTCACATGACGGTGGCGCAGAACGTAGCCGTTGTACCGGAGCTACTGAAGTGGTCACGCCCGAAAACTCAAGCCCGCATTGACGAGTTGCTGATGTTGGTGGGGCTGCTGCCGACGGAGTATCGCGATCGCTATCCGGCGCAACTGTCTGGTGGGCAGCAGCAGCGGGTTGGGTTGGCGCGCGCCCTAGCAGGCGACCCGCAGGTCATGTTGATGGATGAACCGTTCGGGGCGATCGATGCCATCACGCGGGTCAATTTGCAAGATGAAATTCTGCGATTGCAGCGACAGCTTAAGAAAACCATCTTATTTGTTTCCCATGATGTTGAAGAGGCGCTGCGACTGGCCGATCGCATTTTGATTTTGCGAGAGGGACAGATCGTGCAGTACGATACACCGTTCAAAATATTGACCCGACCCGCGAACGAATTTGTGCATGAACTGATGGGAGCAGATGACATTGTTCGACAACTGCGGCTGCTACGGGTTGAAACCGCGATGACTCATCCTCCCGATGATTATCATCATGCCGGTCAGCCTGCGATCGCCCCCCACGACAGTTTACGCAGTGCCCTATCTCTTATTTTGAAAACTGGCACTAAGCAACTCACTGTCCTGCATGATGGAAAAGCGATCGGTGTATTAACTTTGGATCATATTCTGAACTCGGCTACTACGGTTCAAGCTTAATCCGTTAGCTTATCCTAGCGCTGACGCTGTGCCCCAATTGACTGATAAAAGTACCGTATCCGTTGCAGAAACGGCTTAAAGGATTTCCGATATGGAGGTCAGGTCTCCTGCCCTTCCCGGTCATTGGAATTTAGGACGTTTTGTTGGTTCATAACAATCGGAGGGATAGTCAGGACAGGAGCCTGAACTCCCCGTATCGCATCCACCAAGCTTGAGCCACCAGTTTGCAACTGACTAGCTCAGACTATCGTTGGCTCATCTCTGGCTGGGTCAACTCGCCATAGGCATCGACAACGGATTAGAACTGCTGGGGGTCATCCATTTTAGGTTTCGGCCCCGGTAGGCTTTGGGTGCAAGGTTGCCGGTTCGCTAACGTTGTTTGAGCCAGCGGCAGATTTCACTTTTTTTTGACCTTTCTGTCGAAGGCAGCGACGGCTTTTTCTCTAAAATCGAGGCTATAAGCACCGGGCATGATGAGTCCCTCTTGTTGCACCTTTGTTATGTCCTAACTATCCCTCTGATTGCTATACCGTGCTGCAAACTGTCTCCGCAGTAAGGCACTGACAGCATTTTCTTATTCTAGCGTTGCTGGTTCCGGGGACGAATTTTAGAACAGGATAAATTGAAATGTCGTTCTAATTTATCCTACAATTCAGCAGTATGCTTACTCTCTCTCAGTCCCCTGCACCAGTGCGGCTTGTTCCGGCGAGTATTCCGCTAAACGGCGCGACAAATCTGGATTATAGATTCGTAAATAGTTCCAATAGTTGCCAAACACCGTTTCCACATAGTTTTTGGTTTCGGGGAATGGGATCTGTTCAACGAATAAGTCCGGATCGCTAGTGTCAAATCGGGTAATCCAGTCAGCTATATTGCCAGGGCCAGCGTTGTAGCTGGCGATCGCAAATAAGGAGTTGTTATTGTACTCGCGATGCGTATAGTCCAAATACCAAGTACCCAGCTTAATGTTGTCGTCGGGGTCAGTCATGGTGTATTCACCGATGTCGGTTTGGCTAGCAATCCAGTCAGCGGTTTCCGGCAGCACCTGCATCAAGCCCAGCGCTCCGGCCACCGATTCAATTTCTGGCTCAAATCGCGATTCTTGTCGCATTAGTGAAATGACCAACAGTGGGTTTAGCTGGCGATCGCTCGACCACGTTTGAATTAAATCTTTATAGAGCAACGGATAACGATTTTGCCAAAATGCTACATCCCGGCGCAGTGCTTGATACTGGTCTTGCTCATCGGGGGCATCGCGCCAGGCCAAACTTTCCAGCATGAAAATACCTTCTAAGTTATCGCCCACGCCCAAACGCATAATGCCATCGGTAAACTGTTCATCCACACTGGGCTGAATGCGATCGCGGTACTCAGCTTGCCAGAGCGTCCAGGCATCGTCATCTTGCCCCAGCCAATACAGTTCATGCAGCATTGGCGACCCGGCCAACACGGTTTGGTAGCGGGGAGGGGCGGCAATGGGCAAATTTTTTTGCCGTACGGTGGTGAAGCTGCCCACATCCCAACCTAGCCCTAGCGCTGCCCGCCAAGCATAGTAAGAATCGGGATAGTCGCGCAAAATTTGTTCGTAGGCAGTTTGAGCCGTTTGGCGATCGCCCGCCTCGTCGGCCCATTTACCTAGCCAAAAGAGAGCTTCGGGGGCATGATCACTGTCTGGATTCTGTGCCACCAATTGTTCAGCCCAGGGCTGTGCGCCGCTGGCATCACCAATCTTTATCCGCTGTTCAATCTGCTGCCAGCGTAGATTGGCGGCTGCGTCTGAAGTGCCAAACTGGGTCAGAATGGACTGCCGCGCTTGGGCGGCGGATGCTGCACTTTGCAATTCGTCTAGCCGTTCTGCCCGATAAAATAAGGCATCTGCGGCCCGGTCGGGGAACATTTGGCGCACAATGTCGAGATAGGCGATCGCATTTTGTGGTGAATTACTCAATCGCGCCAGGTGAATCAGCCCCTGTGCCGTATCTGAAGCATCCGGAAAGGTCTCATACAATCGCCGGTAGTGGCGAATGGCATCCTCGCGGCGATCGCCCAACTGTGCGCCCCGTCCAGCCCGGTAGAGATTTTGCGGCGTTTCGGTGGCTTTGGCGTAGGCCTCGCCAGCACGGGCATAGACCAGGTTTTCCCAATAGCCAAACCCAATCGCTTCCCAATCGTTTGGCTCTAGCGCCTCGGCATGATCTTCAGCCAGTTCATTCAAAATCGCTACATAATCTTCTAAATGCCCGCCATATCGCGCCAGCAGGAGCAACAGTTCGACCTGTCCTGGTTCTTCCTGTAATCGGGCCTGGGCAATGTCGAGGGTGCGAGGGTGGGAGGGAAACTGAGCGATCGCACCATCCCAGTATTCCGTATCGGTGCTGGTTAGCCCAATAGCATACAGCGCTTCGGCTGCGATCGGCGAATCTGGATACGTCTCCGCTAGGGTGCGCCAGACATTCAGCGCCTCTGCCCGCTGATCCAATGCTCGATGAGCCTTTGCCCGTTTGTAGAGAATGTGGGGCGCTAGTAATTCATAGTCTTGCTCTAAATCCTGTAGCCAGGTCAAGGTTTGTTCGGGGTTGCGCTGTTCTAGGGCATCTACGGCTAGCAGATACCGGGCGCGGCTGCGATCGAAAGAAGGTTCCGGCTGGTTGGCGATCGCCGTCAGCGGTGCTTGGCGATCGCCTGGGGGTTGTGCTGCCAAGGGCAATACCGCCGAATCCTGATTATCTGCTAAATCTGGACTCGGCGGGATGCTGCTTTCCTCTGGGGTTGCAGAACCCAGAAATGGAAGGTTGCTGAATAATCCTGGAAATCTTAGGGATATAACTGCGATGCCAGCAATCAGCACGACTACGCCAGCCCCGGTCGCGATCGCCCATTTTCCAGTAGTTTCTTTCAGTTGTTTTGCCATGCGCCGCCAGATATACCTGTGCCGTAACCGATCATCAGGGAATGTAGGGAAGGTTCCAACCGTTTTCGTACCCATTTTGGGGAAGTTGCAACATCCAGAACCGCTAGTAAGTCGTGCAGCTATTGAGCAAAAATGGTTAGGCTCCTGGCCCTATCACTGTTTCTGCTGTGCGTCCACTACTTAGCTTGGGAATGGAGAAGTCAGAGGTTCAGCGATTTTTGTGTAGAAAATCGCTGACATAGGGAGCAGCGGCTGGGAATAGGCTGCATCGTCCAACCAAGTGGGTATCAGTCCGATTGAGTATCCAACCAATACTAAGGGTGAGCAAGGTTTAGAAAACACTGCCCCAAATTTTAACACCGTGGCCTCAGACAATAAACAGCTCTTTTTCTGCGCCTACAGCCGCGATCGCCACCAAAAGATGGCGGCCAACAGTCCCAAAAAGGTAATTCCCATCACTCCGGCAATAGGATTATTGTCAATTCCGGTCAGCCATGATGGAACGCGATCGCTGTAATTCACCCACTCGCCCACATGCAGCGTATACGATCCCCAAACCAGCCCGGCATGGATACCAATGGGCAAGCCAAGCTGTCCCCGGCGTTTCAGCCCAGCCCACATCCAGGTAGCGCGCTTAGCCCAAACTAATAGCAGCCCCAGCAGGATTAGGCCGGGCAATCCGGGCAATGTCCGAATGACCTCATCCAGCGGCTTCAGGTAATGCAGAATAGCAAAGGTGATGCTGTTCACCCAGAGGGCGATCGCTGGACTAAAATCATGTTCGAGTTCATCCAGCAGCCAGCCGCGAAAGACCAACTCTTCCGCCAGCGCGACCCCCACACTCACAAGCAGCCCTTCGGCAATGATGCGCCATAACTCCAACGAGGGCGATCGCCACGTCACCCAGCCGAACAGCGTTTCTAACCCATACATCGCCGCAATGCTCAGCGTTCCGAGCAGTAGCCCATACAATAAGTTGACCCGATTGGCAACCGACAGCCCCAGCCCATAATGTTCTAGCGGGCGCGGATAGCCGTGCATCGTCCAGCCCCATAACCGCACCAGCACTATAAACTCAATCGCCAACGTTCCCATCATTACAATGGTGCGCTGGTTATCGTCGGGCAATAACCAGTAGGCAACGGCAGCGAAGGGCAACCATGCGATCGCCAGCAGCACCATAAAGGTAGCCAGGCGACGCGGCAGCGAATGGCGACGATTCAATGTAAAACGCTGTGTCAACGGAGTTTAGCCCCTAGGATACGCTGATAAACAATAGCCGTTGCCAGATTAGAGCCGCTGCCAGACCAGAACAGTGGACAATTTCTAAAGCCCTATTCTAAATCCCGCATTGAAGCGCTGCTAACTTTCTCATAGACTCCGCCTGGGCAAACGAGCCGTAGCTAGAATCCCATGGAAGCGACCTCGCGCTAAGCGGCATAGCTGAACTGACAGCGCCGGTTAATAGCATGGGGCGATCGCCACCGCCCCTCAACATCGAACCCTACTGATGAACGGCTGTGAACGAGCTGAACAGTCGGAAAACTCAGCCAGTATCATTCATCCGGCTCGATTGTACTGGTCAAGCCATTGTTTTTAAGAGTTTCACAATAAAACTCTGCGTGTTCTTGGGCACAGGTAATCACCAGGGCAACCCCGTTGGTATGGGCTTCCATCATGATGTCAACCGCCTGGGGCTGAGTGAGGTTTGCCACCGTTTGCAGAAGCACCTGCACCACATATTCCATAGAGTTGTGGTCATCGTTATGGAGAAGAACCCGGTAGCGGGGAGCAGGCTTCCGTACCGTTGAACGGCGTTCAAGGGTTTCGACTGACACAGCTCTAGACCTCTCGTACTACTTTCATTATTTTCATCCGAACAAACTGAACTCGCTCCATGCCGCTTTGAGGGTTTGAGTCACGACACGGCTGAGTGTATATAGTGGACTCGTGTTTTTTTGGGTCAAGTGTGGCCGCCATCAAGCCTACACCCATCGCCCAGGCACTAAGCTGGACACTTTGAATCATCTCTAGATTTGCCTGACAAGAAAGGCTAGCACCCTTCTGCCGCGCTTTGGGAGCTAGATGCCGCTGAATTGTCTAGATGGCTTTGTTGCATTGCTTAATATTTTCATTATTCAATGTACCGCATCCTAGTCTTTCGATCGCACCCATCAACCCGTGTTTTTCAAGGAATAGCCTAAATCAACGAAACCTAGATTAGTCTTGCACGCGGGGCCGCGCTCCAGGGGAGGCGACAATCGCAGAAAGTGTAAATTTTTGTAATACTGAAGAAGTGCCGACCGATGCATATTCTGCATTTCCCTTAACCCTGTACCCACTGTAGTAGCCATGACGCTTCTTCCCGATACGCATTCTGCCCTTGCCACACCGCAGTTCTGGACATGGCGCGGTCACTCTATCTGCTATCAAACCCAGGGAACAGAAGGCTCTGCTATTGTCCTGATTCATGGTTTTGGCGCATCCTGGGGGCATTGGCGCAAGCTGATCCCGCTACTCGCCGAGCAGCATCGGGTCTATGCGATTGACCTAATTGGTTTTGGAGCATCTGATAAGCCTGCTCCTGGTGAGGCGATCGCCTACACCTTTGAAACTTGGGGGTCATTGCTTGGCGACTTTTGTCAAGACATTGTGCGATCGCCTGCGGTTCTGGTGGGCAACTCCATCGGCTCCATTGTTGCCATGCAAACCGCCGTTGATGTGCCGGAATGGGTCGAGGGCGTTGCCCTACTTAACTGTTCACTACGACTCCTCCACGAACGGCGGCGCACCGAGGTGCCCTGGTATCGCAGCACCGGAGCGAGCGTCATGCAGCAAATACTCGGTATCCGTTGGTTGGGCCATCAATTTTTTAACCTCATTGCGAAGCCCAAGACCGTGCGGAATATCCTCAAGCAAGCCTACGCGCAAGAAGCGGCTGTTACAGATGAATTGGTGCAAATGCTCATGGAACCGGCTGCCAGCCCCGGAGCCGCTGATGTATTTCTCGCCTTCACCCGCTACTCTCAGGGCCCCCTCCCCGAAGACTTGCTAGCAAAATTACCCTGCCGCGCACTGATGCTCTGGGGCGAAGACGATCCGTGGGAGCCGATCGCCCTTGGTCGCAAGCTGGGTGAGTTTGACTGTGTGGATCAGTTCATCACGCTGCCCAATGCGGGGCACTGCCCCCAAGATGAAGTTCCCGATGCGATCGCGGCGGCGCTGGTTCCTTGGGTTCAGGTGCTTAACCAAGCTGTCTAACGGATCGTCTCGTGGCGCATCGCCGTTGTTTCAGACCCATTCGCTACCGTCATGCCGCCCATCAAGACTGCAACATGTCAAGAATTGTATCGGTGTCATCTGGGCAACATGGGGGCATCAATCGCCGCGATCGCCCACGAATCATCAATATAGCCTTGACAAAAGGAAAATCATAACCATTAAGAGATTCATTGGTCGGATTCCCTATCCCCAAAAGGCATCTATACTGGCACGCATAACCGCGTCTACATGATTTTATGCCTAGCCTTCAAGCTCGGCTGATCGACTTCTTGCAGCACGAACTACTTATTCCTTCTGCCTCGATCTCGACAGCACTCCGCCATCACGATAGTCAGCTTCCGCACCTGTTGCCGATGGTGTTGTGGCAGTATGGACTGGTCACACTGGAGCAACTCGACCACATCTTTTCGTGGTTAGAGACTGCCCGTTACTTAGACATTGATCACCCATTCTTCTAGGCGCTGTCATCTAGACCTCAAACACTTGCCGTGGGCCGTGATGGTTGCCCCAGCCATGCCGGGGCGCATGGCTTGACCGGTGGCTGTGATGCATCAATGATGCGCCCTAGCGCAGGCGTTTCCATCGGGTTAACACAGCTTGATGACGTTTCGGAGAAGCGACGGAGCGACCTCTCAACCAGCCTCCCGTCTTAACTCTATGCATGACCCTGGGGCAGATGGTTATCTGTATCAACTGGCCATGGCATACTGCACCAACTGCATCAATCGCTGTCTTAGGGTTTCGAGACCAAGGCGATCGCTCGCCGATACAAACACCGCTTGGGGATATTCTTCAGTGGCGATCGCTAGGGTCTCACTGTTGACCTGATCAATCTTGTTAAAGACCAGCAAAATCGGCCCCGGTGTAATCGGCATTTCAGACAAAATTTGCATCACCGAGCGAATGTGGCTTTGCCATGCCGGATGGGATAAGTCCACCAAATGCAGCAGGGCATCGGCTTCGGTTACTTCTTCCAATGTGGCGCGAAAGGCATCGACGAGCGGCGGCGGCAATTCATGAATAAAACCAACTGTATCCGTCAGCACCACCGACACCGCTTCATGGGTCATCGGATCGGTGATCATCAACCGCCGCGTGGTGGGATCGAGGGTGGCAAAGAGTTGGTCAGCAGTGTACACTTCGGCATTGGTTAGCACATTCAGCAGCGTAGACTTACCGGCATTGGTATAGCCCACCACCGCAATCGAAGGAACTTGCTGATGCTGACGCTGTTGACGAAGACGCGATCGATGGGCTTGCAGTTGGTTAACCTCTTGCTGCAACCGCGAAATTCGGCGCTGGATGGCGCGGCGTTCGGTCTCCAGTTTGGTTTCACCGGGGCCCCTTGTGCCGATGCCGCCCCCCAATCGAGACATTTCTCGCCCGCGCCCAGTGAGTCGCGGCATGGTGTATTCTAGCTGAGCCAGTTCGACCTGTAACTTTCCGGCGCCTGATTGGGCCCGCTGAGCGAAAATGTCGAGGATGACTTCGGTGCGATCGACGACGCGCACGCCGACGCGGTTTTCAAGGTTTCGCACTTGGGCGGGGGAGAGGTCGCGATCGAAGGCGACGAGGTTGGCGCCAATGGTTTGTACTGTCAGGGCAATTTCCTGCACTTTTCCGTCACCCACAACGGTTTGGGGATGGGGGCGCGATCGCTTTTGGCAAAGAATTTGTAGCACTTCGCCCCCTGCCGTTTCTACCAGCCGCGAGAGTTCTGCAACGCCATCTCGGAAGCGCTGGTCAGAAACCTCTTGGGTATGAACACCGACGATGAGGACGCGATCGTGGTCAAGGTCAACATCCTCCGCTACATACTGCCGTCGAAATTCTTCTTCTAGCCCTTCTGCTAGGTCAATAAAATCCTGCTGGGCTAAAGCATCGAGCTGCATGGGATCAGACATAATCCAGCGGACTTCGGGATGGGGCACCAAATGCGCCAGATAGGTTTCTTTGATGTAGCCCGTTGCCGTACCGCCTCGTCGCGTAAACCCTTGTCCCGAAAGCGTCAACACTGTAAGGGCATCCAATCGCTGAATGGCCATCGCTGTCAGGTCGGCGTTACTGGGGCTATGGCTTTTCAGTTGGGTGGCAATGCAGCGAATGCCGCAGAGCCGTTCGGTGCCGTAGCGGGGCAGCTCTAGGGGAGGAATTTGGGTCTGAGACGGAGTGCCTACCCCCACCCGAATGACCTGCCCGCGGCGATTGATGTAGGCGCAGAGGGGTTGCTTAATGTCAGTGCTGACGGCGGCAAGACGCTGGGCAAACTCAGGCGTAGTGATGCGATCGCCCGGTATGCGCTGATGGTAGAGCCGCTGAATCTGCTTAAGTTGATTGGGTTTCAGTCCCTTCAGGTTGCCGTAAATGGTTTCGATAGGCCGTCTCGACCGAAATACTGGTCGCCTCACTCAACAAACACTCGATCGCCCAGCCCTCACTGAGTAAACGTGCGATCGCAGCGTGTTCATCATTCTATCGAGTGGTTTAGGTTTTGGGGCCAGACCAACGGACTCAAACCATGATTGAACATAGCCCTTCAGAACCGTACAACCGTTGTATAACCTCAATCGCCGTCCTAGGTATATCATCCCACCGGGGCTATCCCATCTGCATCAGATGGCGGCGGCGCTCCAGCACTTTGGTCGGATCAATCACACACACCGCCTCAGCTAGCGGCATCTGACGTTGAGACTGATCAAAAATATTAACCTGGTAAACGTAGTGATTATCCATATCTACGCCTGTCAGCCAGCCACTCTTGGGATGGTACGCTCCAGTGTCAATATCAAGCCAGCCCGACCCTTGAGCCAGTTCGCCAGGCTTGACCCCAGGCAACGTAAAAGTAATGGTATGACCAGTGATAATAGTCTTATTTTCAAAATAGGGCTGGGCAATGCTGTGAAACTGTTCTCGAATCCAGCAAAATTCCTGAATAGTCTGCTCTGCAACGGGCAGCCCAGGATGTACGCCAGCATGGACTAGCCAAATGTCCCCAAGATCGAGGTGAGTGGGTAGCGTGCGGGCCCAGTCGCGGTGTTCGAGCAACAAATCCACGCTTTTGTAACTAGACACAGTAGACTGCCCACCGCTGTAGAGCCAAGCCTGTAGGGCCGGAGGATGAACGCCGTCATCTAGCAAGGCATCCAGCATCAAGTTTTCGTGGTTGCCAAGGAGCGAGGTGTGACCATTGTTTCGGACAAATTCCACCACATCGGCACTTTTGGGACCACGATCAATTAAGTCGCCCAAGAAGTACAAATTATCATCACTGCCAGGGGCGATCGCCTCCAACAATGCCATCAGTCCGTCGTAATGACCGTGTACGTCTCCGATAAATATCCGGCGGTTAACCACTGCTTCCTAATCCTTAACGATAGTTGGGCTACACTCAACACTGACTTATGCGCTGTAGCGACACAACTGAATAGTCATCCATGTAAGCAACATAGCAAATCTTGGGTAGGCGCTAGGCATGAGCAGACCTTAACACACTGGGCATTTCGACTAAGCCAGCGGTAGTAGCGCAGACTAACCACATAAGTCCAGATGGTGATAAATCTAGGTAGAAGGCACTTAAATCAGCGTGCATCGCAATCTCAGATCAATGCTAACGTCTTCATTCCATACTGCGCGATCGCCCCAGCCAACGGTTGCAAAAAATGTGTAGAAGCCATAAAGGAATCATGAAAATTCCACCCTGGCAGCAGGTTGACATGACTAACATGACCGGGGCGATCGCAGCGTGATCCGTCATGGCATCCATATACTTAGCGTTTCTGATTAGCATTTCTGATTAGCATTTCTGATTGCCCCGACGCATGCCATCTGCGATGTCCTAGCAGCGACGGGCTGAATGAACCGCATCGTTTCCTTGGGTTTGAACGGATTTTGTGCCCCACTCAGCACGGCTGAACTTATGCAGAACTTCATCGCGGCGCGTCCGTCTTTCAGTAGAATGTCAAATGCGTGGCTCATCTTCCGTTCGGGTTAATGTCGATTATGGTCGGTTGCGATCTGGTGCATTCTGGAGCAGCGGCTTGAAATGAGCGATCGCGTCACATGCATTGACACAGCAGGCACTGAACCACAACAAGGCAAAATTTCTATGGCAATCATTGATTCACAGGGGCGACTCTTCGGTAAACTCAGCATTTTGGATATTGGAGCTGCGCTGATCATTTTGCTAGTGATTGCCGGAATTTTTCTGTTTCCTGGGAATTCAGGCTCGGTCGCCCAGCTTGGTGTACAGACCCAGCCAATTGAAGTTGATTTGATGGTGCGGGGGTTGACGGTAGCCGAACCGCAGGCATTGGTTGAGACGATTGAAAATGAGGGCGCTACGAATGTCATTATCCGCAACCAACCGGCTGGGCGCGTCAATGTGAAATCGGTCAAAGAACTGCCGCGATCGGTGGCGGTTCCCCAACCGGATGGGTCGGTTGTGTCGTTTCCCGATCCCCGTCCAGAGCTAAATTTCACACTGGATATGCTGGTGACGCTAGAGGATGAGGCGCAGATTCAGGATGGCGGCCCGGTATTTGGTGGCGCAAAGGTAAAAATTGGGACTCAGGTTGAGATTGAAGGGCAAACCTATCGCTTCAATACCACGGTTGTAGGGGTGCGGTTGCCGGAGGCAAGTTAGCGAGATGACAAGCTGAGTGAGTCAGATGGGGTTTTCTGAGCTTGGATGGACGGGGCAAACTGACGTTGAATGGCGATGAGGACAGCGTTGATTGCTAGGGCTAATAAGGACACCGCGATCGCCCCAGCCCAGATTTTGTCGTAGCGTCCGGCTTGGGCGATGCCCTCAAACAACAGCGTGCCCAGTCCACCCGCCCCAAATTTTGCGCCAATGGTGGCAATGGCGATCGCCACAATCGCCGATAGCCGCACCCCTGCCAAAAAGACTGGTAAAACGAGCGGCACCTGTACGCGCCACCAGCGCTGCCAGGGGTTCATGCCCATACCTTTCGCAGCTTCCAGGATAGCTGGATCAATGGATTGCAGCGCCACAGATAAGTTGCGAACGAGAATGACCTGAATGTAAAGCACCATCGCGGCGATGACGGATTGGGCGTTGAGGCCCAGTAGCGGCACAAGCAAGATAATCAGGGCCAGGCTAGGAATGGTGTAAATAATGCCCAAGGTTCCCATCACCGGGATGGCTAGCCATTGAACCCGACTGATCACTGCGGCTAGCGGTACGGCCACAAGGATGGCGATCGCTAGAGCAATGCTGGTCATTTGCAAGTGCTGGAGTAGATAGCTAAACACGATGCCTGGATTAGCAAGAAGGTAGCGCATAATTAACAGTAAGAATATTAGTGAGACAGTTGACCTAATTAAGGACAATCATGCAAGTGAAAGCAGAATTTGAGACTGCTCTTAAAGAATTGACCGGTACACTGGCAGAGTATGTGAGTACGGATGACGGTCAATGGTCAGTCAAAGGATTGGTCGTGATTCAGCAAAATGTGGGAGCTCGCATCGCCAGGAATCTCAGAGTATGACTGTCTATGCCCAAAAAGACTGATGCATAAGAGCTTCAGCTATTGTTACAGATTTTCCCACCCATGTCTGACGCACAATCAAATGGATGACCTCCAGCACTTCCAATCCGTTGTCGAGGCCCATAGGGAGTTGATCCAGCAAGAGATGAGCCAACGATGGCCTGAGCTAGTCAGTTGCAAACTAATGGCTCAAGCTGAGTGGATGTGATACGGGAAGCCTTCAGGCTTGTGCCCCAATTATCCGTCCAATTGCTGTATCAGCCGTGACGGTGCGATCGCCCTAAGATTCCACCCGCTGCAACAATGCCAGCTTAGGATCAAGTATTTTCTGTCCCAAGCTTGGAAATTTAACGGCTAAGCATATCTTATTTCCTGCACCAAAAATATGGGTGATATGCCCCTCGCCGTAGGCTTTGTGGATGACGCGATCGCCCACATTCCAGTCATCCTCATGGCTGCCTTCTGGGTCAGTCACCTTTCGTTCACGGGTAGTGTGATGGGCGATCGGTGTTGTCCACTTTTCGGGTAAGGCGCGATCGGAGCTAGTCAATATCAGGTCGCGGGGCAGCTCAGATAAGAATAAAGATGGGCTAGACGGTTCGCGGTTGCCATAGAGGCGGCGTTCGCAAGCATGGGTAATAAACAGCCGTTCTTGGGCGCGGGTGATGCCAACATAACAGAGCCGTCGTTCTTCTTCCAGCGCCATCGGGTCATCCATCGAGCGATAGTTAGGGAACAACCCCTGTTCTACACCCACCAAGAACACGACTGGAAATTCCAGCCCCTTAGAGGAGTGCAGCGTCATGAGTGAAACGCGATCGCTCCCTTCTTCCACATTGTCCAAATCCGAGGCTAGGGAGGCATTCGCCAAAAACATCATCAGGTTGGTTTCTTCGTTATCATCCTCAAATTGCAGCACCGCGTTGTAGAGTTCCTGGACGTTGCCAACCCGCTCTAGCGCTTCGTCCGTGCCTTTTTCCCTCAGGTCTTCCAGATAGCCCGAATCTTCTAACACGCCCTGCACAATCTCTGAAGCAGCGCGATCCTCCACCAAGCCTTGCCACGTTTTCAGCATTTCAGCAAACTTCAGCACCGATCGCGCCGATCGCCCAGCCAAGGTTTTCACCGACGCTTCATCCTGCAAAATTTCCCAGAGGGGAACGCCAAGCTGGGCGGCGGCTGATTCGATGCGATCGAGCGTTGCTTTGCCAATGCCGCGTCGCGGGGTATTGATAATGCGCTTTAGGCTGACAGTATCGGCTGGATTCGCGATCGCCCGCAAATAGGCCAGCACATCCTTAATTTCGCGGCGATCGTAGAACCGTAGCCCGCCCACCACCGTATAGGGAATACCAAAGCTGACCAAGGCCTCCTCAAAAGCGCGAGACTGGGCGTTGGTGCGATAGAGAATAGCAAATGCGCCCCAGTTGAGTTCAGGATTGTTCTCCTCCAGTTGGCGAATTTGGCGCACAATAAACTGAGCTTCGTCTACTTCATCGCTAGCGCGATGGCAGAAAACCATCTCACCACTGCCCCGCGTTGGTCGCAACACCTTATCAATGCGTTCGGTATTATTTTCAATCAGGTGATTTGCCAGTTGCAATATATTTTCAGTCGAGCGGTAATTTTCCTCTAGCTTGACCATCGATCGCGTATCATCATCCGGCAGCCCGTCTCCAAAATCACCTTGGAAGTCCATCAAAATCGTGAAATCGGCCGCGCGGAAGGAATAAATAGATTGATCCGCATCACCCACCACAAAAATTGACCGATGGTTCCAGTCATCAAACTGCTGGGAATCGGCACCATTGGTCGTCAGCAGGCGAATCAAGTCATATTGCGTACGGTTAGTATCCTGATACTCATCCACCAAAATATGGCGAAAGCGGCGATGCCAATAGTCCAACACCTGCTCATTTTGCTGAAATAGCCTCACTGGAATCAAAATCAGGTCATCAAAGTCAAGCGCATTATTGGCGGCGAGGGCGGATTGGTAATAGGAATAGACTTCTGCAATCACCCGACCGCGATAGTTGGGTTGCTCAACTTCTACCTCCTTCGGCGACCAGCCCTGGTTTTTGGCATTACTGATGGCGTAGCGCACCGATCGCGGCTCGAATTTCTTATCGTCTAGGTTAAGCTGCTTGGTGACAATTTCTTTGACCAAACTTTGCGCGTCAGATTCATCAAAGATCGAAAAGTTGCGGTTCCACTGTCGCCCTTGGTCGTCCTGATATTTGTCAACATCGAAGCGGAGCATGCGGGAGCAAAGGGCGTGAAATGTGCCAATCCATAAATGCTTAGTGACGGTGCGATAGATGTGCGATCGCAATTGCGTCTGCTGGGGGAGGGGAAGCGCATCCAGAGGTTTACCAAACCGTTGCTGAGCGTCCTGTTCAGCGAACAGCCGTTCGATGCGTTCCTTCATTTCGCGGGCCGCTTTGTTGGTAAACGTGACTGCCAAAATATTTTCCGGACTGATCCGATGGGTTAGCACCAAGTTGGCAATGCGGTACGTGAGGGCGCGGGTTTTGCCAGACCCGGCCCCCGCGACCACCAGCATCGGCCCACAAAAATGCTCAACGGCTCTCCGCTGAGAGGGGTTGAGATGACCAAGAAAATCAGTGGTTTGCGTCATGAATGACCTACGAAAACGTGAATAGTTTGAAGAGTGACCAACTTACGTTAGGGTATCGCATTTGTCCCACTCCTTATTAGTCCAACACTAGACCTGTGTTTCATTCATTTGCCAGACGGCCCATCCTTAAAGGCGTAGGCTACGATCAAAATTTCGCCCTTATTGTCAATCATTGTCAGTCGTTATGTTTCGATCTCTTCACTTTGCCCCTGTCGGAATTGCGTTGGCCCTTTGGATAGGCAATCCGGCGATCGCCCAATCTAGCCGTGAGCCGCTGTGCGGGCCGCCAGCCCTTGACCGCGCTGTGACCCATGTTGTGCAACCCGGCGAGACATTAGACACAATCGCGATCGCCTATGGTGTGATTCCCGCCACCCTGATTGGCTTCAACCCATCGTTGCAAACTGGGTCAGCCGCCGTCGGCAGCACTCTGCTCATTCCTCCCTTCAACGGCATTCGCGTCTCGGTTCCGGCAGGGACAACGTGGCAAGACCTAGCGAGTCAGTACAACGTGCGGGATGATGTGCTGTTTGAGGTCAACGGCTGCACCATGACCCCAGCCGCGACGGTATTTGTGCCAGGCGTCAACTGGTCGCCCAATGGTACGCCGCCGATCCCAGCCCTAGCTGATTTACCCATCAATGGCTATCCGTTACCCAATCCGGTAGAAGTAACCGCAGGCTACGGTTGGCAGATTGATCCAGCGATCGGAGAAGTCGTGTTTCATAGCGGCGTGGACTTGGCGGCCGATGCCGGAACCCCAGTGTTAGCAGTAGGCAGCGGCACGATCGCCTTTGCCAATGAACAGGGCGACTACGGCAACCTGGTGGTGATCAACCACAATCAAGGTCTCCAGACCCGCTATGCCCAGCTTGACACAGTAACCGTCACAGTGGGGCAAACCGTGTCCCAAGGGCAGGAAATTGGCACCGTCGGCGCAACGGGGCGGGTGGTATCGCCGCACTTGCATTTTGAAATACGCACCAATTCAGATTTGGGCTGGGTTGCCCGCGATCCGGCGGACTACATTCCTGAAACGTCGTTGGTGCGGAGATAAGTTTTGGTTTTGCTATTTTAGTTTGGTGGATGGGGTGCGATCGCATCGCCGATTATCGATTAAGGGGCAAATTAAGGATCAATTGCCAGCCCCCATCCGACCCGGTTCTAAACCATCGCCTCTACTGCAGCACTTCCTCTAGCTTATGCTGCTCCCAAAGTTCCAAATATAGCCCACCCTGCGCCAACAGTTCACTGTGAGTTCCGGACTGAACAATCGCACCGCGCTCCATCACCAAAATGCGATCGCATAGAGCCGCTGCCGACATTTGGTGAGAAATAAAGATAACCGTTTTTCTGCGGGTTCCTTCCGACAGGTTTTGTAAAATCTGAGTAGCGGTTTGATTATCCACGCTGGACAGCGAATCATCCAAAATTAAAATGGGCGCATCCACTAACAAAGCGCGAGCTAGGGCAGTACGTTGACGTTGCCCACCGGATAAGGTAATGCCGCGCTCTCCAACCACTGTTTCATACTGGCGCGGGAAGTTCAAAATCTCAGGATGAATTTGGGCAGACTTGGCCGCATATTCGGCTTGGATGCCCTCCGTCATCGGATCGCCGTAAGCAATGTTGTTGCGGATAGTGGTGCTAAATAAGAAACTGTCTTGGGGCACATAGGCGATCGCTTGTCGTAAGTCATTCAGGTGAATTTGAGTAATGTCTTGCCCATCCAAAAATATCTGCCGATCGCCAATGTCCAACAGCCTCGGTAGGGCACTGGCTAGCGTAGACTTACCTGCACCGATCGCCCCCACAATTGCCACCGTCTCACCGGGTTCAATCACAAAATTCACATCTTGCAATGCTGGCTCATTCGTATCCGGATAAGAATAGTTCAAATGGCGTGCTTCAAGCCGTCCTTTCACTTGTGATACATCCAGCGTGATGGCATTGGGTTCTGAAAAGACCTTCGGCTGCGACGACAAAATATACTCAACGCGATCGATGCTGACCTCTCCGCGCTGGTACGCTGTAATCGTGAATCCTAGCAGAGCGGTCGGAAATACCAAACGCTCCACATACAGCAGCAGAGCAATAAAATCACCAATCGTTAACAGCCCACTGGCGATCGCCCCCGAACCAGCCCACAACACCACCAATAAACTAATGCTGGCTAGCCCACCCAAGAGCGGAAAGAGAACATTTCGGGTTTTCGCCAACTGGAGGTTTGCCCTGAGCAGGCTACGGTTTAGCTGTTCAAAGGCTCGGCGTTCATTATCTTCCTGAGCGTAGATTTTAATCAGCGAGATGCCATTCATATCTTCCTGAATTAACTCACTGATGCGCGAGGTTTCTTCCTGCACGCGGCGCTGCTCATCCCGCAATTGATTGCTAAACAAATGCACAATCGTAAACATTACCGGATAAATAGCGATCGCGAGTAGCGTAATTTTCCAGCTAATAGCCAACATGAATGGTAGCGTTAGGGCATAGGCAAAGACTGTATTCGCCAAACTCAACACCGCAAAGCCGACTAAGCGCCGAATATTATCTACATCGCTAGTAGCACGACTAATTAAGTCTCCGATTGAGTTATTTGAAAAGTAGCCGGGTTCTAGCGTCAGCAAGTGATTAAAAATTTTCTGCTTTAGGTCAAACTCGACCTGCCGCCCCACCCCAAAAATTGAAATGCGCGATACCATCCGCACAACTAGCATGACGGAGGCTAGCACCAGCGTCAGCACCGAATAAAATATGACGCGATCGAAACTAAAGGTAATTTGCAGTTCATCGATTCCGTTCTTGATCAGTTGAGGAATATATGCCCCAACGCCATTTACGATAAACAGCGCCACAATCCCCAGGGTAGAAGTTTTCCAATAGGGGCGAATGTACTCACGAAGCTGTTGCAGTTTTGAAGTTGCCATAACCAAGCTCGAAGAATCGGAGGATAGGAGGAACGTGTCAAACACGTCTCGTCTTCTATCCTAGACGTTCCGCTGCCCACCTTCGCCACCGCACCACGCGATCGCCCTAAACTTGCCTGAACTGAAAGTTGTGGTATTCATGTAGTGATTTTGGGGGGTGTAGGCGTTGCCCACACCAGCCAAAATCATTGCCAATAATAGAGGACTGCCGAACTGAAAACAACGCTGCACCCGAATCAGGTGGTCTTTGACCATCAAAAATCCTGACATGAATACCACTCCAAAATCATTGCTCAAGAAACAGGAATGATGAAACCGTAGGGTGTAGATGATCGGAATGAAACATCTGAAAAATTCATGGGATGGCCGACGCTCATGGCGATTTTAGGGATGTGCTACATTATCGAGAACACATTATTCCCCAACACAACCCATCCCCTAGGCTCCCTTGGATGGCAGTAGCCATATTGTTTAGGGCACAGGCTTTTTGCGTAGCGCTGACAACCCCTAACTATTGCTGAATAGTCAGGGGTTTTTAGGGGACAGTGGGGCAGTGAGGGGTGAGACTCTCTTGGGAAACCGCCGGTTTTTGATCGATGCTAGAACCATTGACTTGGGTATCATTGGCTGGCTCGCCATTTCCGCCCGGTTTGCATTGGTTTTTCTACTTGTATTGAACGCACGTTGAGGGAGTATCTGACCATGATGGTGTCACGAACGTTAGATTTGGTCGTATTGCAAGATTGTCTCGAAGATGCCGGATATGCCCTACAAGCGGGCGATCGCCAACAGGCTGAAGCGTGTTTGACTACGGCGCGGCAGAGTTTACGAGCATTGGCGGCAGAGTTAGTCGATGCTCGCAGCAAAATCAAAGACTTAGAAGATCAACTGTCTCACATTAGCCAACTTTAAATCCCTACCGCTGAGGTCAAGGATCGAGGAACGGTTTTAATCTTAAATCTGGCCTGAAAACCCTTAAAAAAGATTGGGCTGGAAACCACAGCAAGCGTTGTACATGACGGATGCTCATGCTTGGGTTTGGTATGAACGGATTAGCTTTAGGACGAGCGATCTGAGATGGACGATCTGAGATGGACGATCTGAGATAGATAATTTGAGATGACTAGATTCCCTTTACAGCGAGAATCCTCAAGCCTTTAGGCTGAGGAGTGTCAACTATTGATAGCGCTCTAGAACTGAACGGGTGGCGGCTCCAGTCTTGCTCCAGCGGAAATGTTGCGATCGCTCTAGCCCAGCTCGCTCCAGTTGCGATCGCGCTTGCCCATCAACAGCCAGGGTTTTCATTGCATCGGCGATCGCGTCCATAGCATAGGGATTCACCAACCACGCTGCATCACCCGCAACCTCTGGCAGCGAGGCTCGATTTGAGGTGATCACCGCCGTACCGCAAGACATCGCTTCTAAAACCGGCAGCCCAAATCCTTCCCACAAACTCGGAAATACTAGGGCGATCGCCTGGTTGATTAACCTTGGCAATTCTGCATAGGGCACATAGCCCAAGACCTTGACAGCCTGACCGATTCCCAGAGCGTCAGCCTGGGCTTGTAGTGCGGGAACGTAGCGCGGGTCGGGGCTACCAGCCAACCACAGTTCGCAGTCAAGCGATCGCGGCAAGCGCGCCAAAGCGGCAATAACGCGCTCCAAATTTTTATACGGGTCCCACCGTCCTACATATAGAAAATAATTGCGCTTTGGCAATGACAGCGGACGAAAATGCTCGGCATCGCAGGCGAGAGGAATCGCCGTTAACTGGGCAGCCGGAATCCCAAAGCGATCGCACACCTCCCGCGCCGTTGCCTCCGAATTGCACAAAATATGCTGAGCCTGGTGCAATACCATCGGCACATAATATCGAAAATAGGGCATCAGCGGCGACCCTCGCTTCGGAAACCGCAGAGGAATCAAATCATGCACAGTCGCCACATACCGACAGCCAGAAAACAGCGGCGCTTCCGGCACAGGCGTAAACAGCAGCCCCTTTGATGATGCCCTTTGGCGATAATGCTGCAACAATCGAGTTTGCGTCCAAATCAATCGCCGGAGATGCCCCTTCGAGCCTTGGTCGGGGGTCATTGTTGGCGGCACGGAGGCATGAGCAGGAAATGGAGCGATCGCCTCTGGTGTCAACACTTCTGGCTGCAGGCTAGCCAATTCTGGCACAATGTTGCGCGTATAAATACTCAACCCAGTCGGGCGCTTTGACACAAACGATGCATTAATCACTAGCATGATGTCTCCATCAGCAATTCTCATCTTGGATTCTTGAGGATTTTTGAGACACTCACCCAGCGGGCATTCGTGCCGCAGAACAACGATTCTAGGCTCTAAAGCAACTCTAATCGCACCCTGAGAAGGCTTGCCCTGCATCATGCAAAACCCTGGTTTACCCGGCAAAACCGTCACGCCCTAGTCATGGAGGTAGTCCTCTATTGGCAAGGATTTTGGGCGTTGCCCACACCACCCAAAATCCTTACATGAATACCACTACCGTCATGAAATCTAGAATCTTGCCCTTTTCGGCAACATTTTTATGACTTTTCTACCTATGGGAACGGTTTTCATGTTGAAAAGTATGAGAGCATGAGACTGATAAATGTAAACAAATGTAAATAGATTGTCACACATAGGGCCGACCGCACACCCAATTGTGTTCAGTTGCCTAATGTACCTTTTTACATTGAAGGCAGACCTGTGAGCAAACGCCAACAGCTCAGAAGTCCCGCCAATTGTCGTTAAGGAAGATTATTATGGATGCCAACGCAGCGACTAGCAAACCATCAACCTACGGTTTACCCGCTAGCGGTGAGGGGATGCAGTTCCTAGAAAAAGTGCAGCGCCAAGCTGGACTAGAAGATATTTATGATGCACGAGACATTGCTGAAGTCGTGTTTCGGACGATGCGCGATATGATGCCCAATGATGTTGTGGATCGGATTACGGACGAACTCTCGAAAACGTCTGCGGCAAACGGGGGCGATGTATCCAGTACCGCCATTGTTGAGCTGTGGCAAGACACTAATCCGCTGGTGCGGTGGTTGAGCCGTGTACGAGCGCCGATGGACATCAAGCCTAGCAGCTTTGTATTTCGGATTAGCCAAGAAGCGGGGTTGTCTCGTGGCATCTTTCCGGAAGATGCGATCGCGGCTGTTTTTACAGCCATGAAGGCAGAACTGTCGCCTGAGCGCATTCGTGAAGTGGAAGATTACCTACCGGGCAGCATCCGTCAACTGTGGCGACGCATTTAGTGCCGTGTATTCCCAAAGGGTGATTTGCATAACAATTTTTTCTAGTGTGGACACAGCCCACAAAAATTCCTAACCAGACGATCCTTAGAGCGAATGGGCGGGTGACGGAGCTGATGGACTAGATATGCGATCGCTCTGTTTCTAGCATTTTCTAGCATTTGGGCATTTGAACAATGGCTGCCATTCCCCGAACCGTTGCAGAATGGTTCGGGGCGTTCATTTGGGCCGAGCTTTGGACGGCGCAGCGACCGATAAACCAGCCTGATGGAGCTTAGTTGTCTGGGTTGTCTGGTGCGCTACTGAAACAGCACTGTCCAGGTTGCCGCGCCGACAATGCCATCTGGATTTAGCGCATTGGCACGCTGCAACGCTTGCACCGCTGATTCTGTCGCCGCGCCGAAAATACCATCGATCGCTCCAGTGTAAAAGCCCAAAACTTGTAGCCGTTCTTGCAATCGTTCTACTGCAGATCCTCGCATCCCTGATCTCAAAGTGGGTAAGGCGGCCGCCCTAGTCTCGTCATGGTCAACGGGAGGGGCAGCGGAAGGCTGAGGCGGCGGGACTGAGGGCTGCGTTAATGACGACTCGGTGGATGCATCAGTCGCGATCGCACCAGGCGGGTTACTGAGCGATGATGGAGTTGGAAAAGATGACTCGCCGGGCATTGCCGACATGTCTGTCGGTGAGGTCGCTGATGTTTCAAAGGATGCTTGCCCTGCCGCTGGCAGCAGGGCGTTCCAGGTATCGGGGCCCATAACTCCGTCTACGGGCAACCCAGCCGATTGCTGAAATGTTGCAACAGCGATCGCCGTTGCCTCTTGGTATTCTCCAGTGACGTCGTTGTCGTAATACCCCATCAACAACAGCACCGCCTGAAGTTCACGCACGGCTGCCCCTTCGCTGCCCAGTCGTAGAGTCGGACGAGCGGGCGATCGCTGCAAAACGGGCGCAGGCAATGGTTCATTGGACAGGCTACCGGGCACCGATTGAGCGATCGCATTGGATTCAAGCCCAATCCCTAACAGTGCAACGACCGACAGACTCAACATCGACTTCCGTCCCCAATGAAATGAATCTGTCCAATAGGAGTGACGCATAGAGGATGACCGCTAAAAATAGTTCAGCGTCCCATCAGTCAAACCCGCACACAGCCGATTCAGGCCGACGGTTATCCCAGGCTCAATTCTGCGGTGTTCGTCGTGATGGATCAATGACGCTGAGGTCTAGCTTACTGCAACAGATTGATCCCCGGATCAGAAATAAAATGGCACCCTAGACCGGGTGCAGAGCTAAAAAACCGCAGATTTTTAGTGGATCTTAGTGACTAAATTATCAGGATGGCTTTCCTCATGTCCTTGCCGATGCCCCCTTCAACCCTGCGATCGCTGATTCCAACTCAGCCCATGGGTATGCTCGAACGATTTCGTAGTGCCTACCTAGGAGCCGTGCTGGGCGACTTGATTGGTATAGTGTGGCCACATCTTGAACAGCACACCCTCAAAGGCTTAGCCACCCTGCCATTCCCCGCTGACCAGATAAACGCTATCCGTACTAGCGGTTGGGGACAACAAAACCTAACCCTTTGCGCGGCCCTAGCCGATGGGCAGGCGTGGGCTTCGGCACCGCTGGGGGAATCCAATGAGCCAACGTCAAACCTAGGCAACCCCTCAGCCTTTGCATCCGAATTAGGGCGATCGCTCTGTTGCAGTCTGCCGCTCCTGCTATTTTTTCACGACGTTCCTCAGCCGTTACACCAACTGACCGCGTTGTCCCATCCATGGGCGACTCAACCGAATTGGCAGCCTGCTGTGCAAACCTATCTGCACTGGGTCAGCGATCGCCTCACCCAGTCGTTACGGCAGCCCGCTCCCAACCCACACTATTTCACGCCCTTTTCCCAAAAAGGCAGGCAATCCCGTCATACCGCCGCCAGCGTCCAGGATGCGGCGGACTCCTCGCCGACCCATCCGTTAATCGGCATCGTCAGCCCAGCCCTGAGCCTTGCACCGGCCGCGCTGGCATTGGTGCGATCGCTTCAACTCTATGACCAACATTGCGCCTCTGCGGGTGCCAAACATCCAGATACCGACTATCATCCCGATCATTATCGAACCCTTGGATTAACCATTGGGGCAATTATGGGAGCCGCTCACGGGCTATCGGGGTGGCCGATTCGATGGCAATTCCTGCTGATGCAACAACTCAGTCCGATAGTAGAAGCCGAATGGGGACGGTCACCTAGCGCCATTTTGTCGGTGGTTGATCAATTGGCGATCGCATGGGCTGGCGGCGATAGTCACGCCATCCCGCCTGATGCAACACTTGCGATCGGTACAGCTCAGATGTTGCAGCCGCGATAGCTGTTTTAATTTTCGCGCTTAGGGCACTCCTAATCCGCCGCTCAGCGCAGCAGAGCATTCACAAGCCATTCTGTGGCGATCGATGCCGGGAACAGGTCACTTTTGCAATTTAGCCCTCATCCCCTAGCCCCTTCGACAAGCTCAGGACAGGCTTCTCCCAAAATTGGGAGAAGGGGAGCCAGATCCGAAGTTCCCCTCCCAGGCCTTATGCATTATGCAAACGTCGCCAGACCTTTTGCCTCACCGCCCTTCTAACGATCACTCAGAGTCCTCGTTTTAGAACTGAGGACGGCGGGTTTCAGCCAGATTTGCGTAATGGATATAGCAATCCTATTTGAATTGTGAGAAGGATTCCGCAGGAATCCCTCTCACAACAACCATTCTCACTTCACAACTCATTTAGGATTGCTATAGGCTGGGGAGAAGAATTTAGAGTGAGGGCTACAAACCTGACAGGCTCCCTCGGTGCCTGCCTCATCAATGGGTTTTGTGGCCGTCCACATCGATCCCACATTGCTGATTGACTGACAAAACTTTCGACTAAAATCCTCGAAAGCCCTCACCCTATCCCTCTCCCAAGGGGCGAGGGAACCGGAAAGAGTGGATCGGCTTCCCTCGCGCCCTCTGGGAAAGGGTTGGGGGAGAGGGTCTTCGAGTTGTGTCAGTCAATTAGCCCACATTGATAAAAAACATTGATAAAAAAAGGTAATGAAATGGGCATCACCGATCGA
>CAYSIR010000002.1:0-48906 GCA_964431105.1 uncultured Leptolyngbya sp.
CCCAAGATTGGGAGAGGGATTTAGGGTGAGGGCGTAAAGGTGACATGCACCCAAACCCGTCGTCCTCGGTTCAAAAACAAGGACTCTGAGTAGCCGCTAGAAGGGGGATGAGGCAAAAGGTCTAGCGACTCTTGCGTAATGAATAGTAATTCTGAGGGACTTCAAACCGCTTTTGGCTCGGTTTCCCCCTTTTTCAAGGCCAATCTTGTAGGGTTTTCTGCAAAACCCCTCACCACAACACGTTCAGAATCGGTGATTTGCGCACTCGATCGCTGAAATTGCGTGGATTCGAGATCGGTGTTTAAAGCCCCTACACGATTAGGACTTGGGAGAGGGATTTAGGGTGAGGGCTACAATTTCAACGAGCTAGAACGATTCAAGATTCAAATCCTTTGCGGCCGACGTGGCATTGAGCGCATCCGTTAAGGCAGTGCCATCAGGGCGATCGCGTCCCGCACTGTCTAAATAAATGGTGCGAATATCGGGTGGCAACAGCTCTTCTAGCTCCTGACAGCCTTTTTGAAACTCTACCTTGACCTGAGCCGTCGTCATCGTCTCGCCTTCCGCCTGCAAGTATGCAGCAATGCGGGTGTCGCTCCAATGAAATGTATGAGTCAGCAACACCACCAAGCGCCGCACCGGAGAGAGGCGATCGAGTGCTTGTTCCACATAGCACCATAGCGGCGGCGAGGTATGCTCCAACGAATAATGAATAGCCTCGACGGGTGGCAGTTCAGCTCGATTGATACACACCGCCGTCATATTGATTAACCAACTTTGCAGCGTCACCGGGGCGGCCTCCGCCGCCTGACGCATTTGGTTAATGTCTTGCAAATCTAGCCCGCCCAACTCGTGGTAAATATGTCGCCACGTCACAGCAAATAGATAGTCCGCCTGAACGGGCGATCGCGCTGAATGGCGAATCAGCGTGTAGACCAACGGACTGTAGCGACAGAAAATCGCCGTAAAGTATTGCCCACAGTCAGGATGCCGCTGAAACAGCACCAGCAAATCTTGGTCGCTGTGGTGCGCTAGCGACTTAATTAGCGAATGACCGCATTCAGAAAAAGTAGGAACTTGCACAATAGCCAGAAATCAAGGTGAACAGTGACTACTCAAAAATCAGGGATTGCCAGGAACGAGATACTCGACCAAAGAGGCACGCGGGAATGCTCCGTCCATAGCCAGATCCGAAGCCAGATCCGAGGGAGATGTGCTGCGCCTTACCAGTTTGTGCGCCTCACTATCCGGTTAAGTCATTCAAGCTGAGTGACACACCGCCCGCCTTCCCGCCTTCAACCAGTAACACAACGAATATTATGCGCAAAATGGCTATCGTGCCCAGGTGATAGCCTATCCTAGCTCACCCATGCCCCATGCCCCGCAAAGGTATCAGCTAAAATCTATGTTCTTTGATGCTTTAATAGACAATAGCTGATGCATCAGTTCATTCACCCGTCGCCATTCCCCAAACGGGCGATCGCTCCATGCTGTCTGGGTGCGATCGCAGTATCGAATTAAGCACAGCTTATCGTAACCACTAGAACTTCATTCTGGTTTCAAACCGATTGTGAAGGCGTGCAACGATATACTGAACAGTAGAAAAGCGGTTCCGCCCTGCATCTGGCACTGTTCAACGTTATGGGTTATGGTCACAAACTGACCGTTGCAACCCCCGCTAGGGTTGATGGCGTCGCTGCCAAATCCTACAAGCGTGACCCTCGCGATCGCCCCCGTCGCTCGTCTTAGCCCTACCACCGGCGACGAACAGCGGCTTGTGTCACAGGCGATCGCTCTAACCGAATACTGCCGACCTGCTGCCCATCTATTAAACATCAAGCGTATGAATGCATCGGGTATTGATTTACAACGAAGTTTTATTGAGCTACTCACCCAACTGGGCCTATCCGCCCCTGTAGCCAAACTGGTCTGGATTCCATTGCCCCTACTCCTTATGCTGATTGCAGCAACCGTCGGGGTACTCGTCACCACCTGGCTAGAGCGAAAAGTATCCGCCGCCGCCCAGCAGCGAATTGGCCCAGAATATGCCGGCCCGATGGGCGCACTGATTCCTGCGGCTGATGGGCTAAAGCTGTTGGTGAAAGAGGACATTGTGCCAGCCAAAGCCGACCCCTGGCTGTTTACGCTAGGGCCGGTTCTAGTCGTTGTTCCTGTCTTCTTGTCCTACATCGTGGTTCCCTTTGGGCAAAACCTGCAAATTACCGACCTTGGCGTAGGGATTTTTCTGTGGATTGCCCTGTCGAGTATTGCACCCATTGGTCTGCTAATGGCAGGCTATGCCTCCAACAACAAGTATTCATTACTGGGCGGGCTACGGGCAGCCGCGCAGTCAATCAGTTACGAAATTCCATTGGCGCTGGCCGTGTTAGCGATCGTAATGATGTCTAACTCACTCAGCACCATTGACATTGTTCAGCAGCAGGCAGGCTACGGCATTCTCGGCTGGAACATCTGGCGGCAGCCCATTGGTTTCCTAATCTTTTGGGTGGCGGCCCTTGCAGAATGCGAGCGTCTCCCCTTCGACTTGCCCGAAGCCGAAGAAGAGTTGGTCGCCGGTTATCAGACTGAATATGCCGGGATGAAGTTTGCCCTCTTTTATCTAGGGTCTTATGTCAACCTGGTGCTGTCTGCCCTGCTCGTTGCCGTTTTGTACCTTGGCGGCTGGGAGTTTCCGATCTCTGTCGAACTGCTGTCAAGCTGGCTGGGAGTTAGCGAAACCACTCCGTGGCTTCAGGTTGTGACGGGTTCAATTGGCATCGTCATGACTATCTTTAAAGCCTACCTCCTGGTGTTCTTGGCTGTCTTGTTGCGCTGGACAGTGCCTCGGGTTCGCATTGACCAACTGCTCGACTTGGGATGGAAATTTTTATTGCCCGTTGCCCTAGTGAATTTATTGGTGACGGCTGGGCTAAAGCTCGCCTTCCCCATCGCCTTTGGTGGATAGACGGGACTGAGGCGAGAGGCAGCCTGGCTGCCACTGGATAGGGAATCTTACAACTGCCTACATGCCGATCGTAGAGAGAGAAAAATACGATGCTGAAGTTTCTCAAGCAAGTTAGCGACTATACCAAAGAAGCCTTCCAGTCTGCCAAGTACATTGGTCAAGGCTTGTCGGTGACATTTGATCACATGCAGCGTCGCCCGGTAACTGTTCAATACCCTTATGAAAAGTTGATTCCTTCAGAACGGTATCGCGGACGCATTCACTTTGAGTTTGATAAGTGTATTTCTTGCGAGGTCTGCGTTCGCGTCTGCCCAATCAATCTACCCGTTGTAGATTGGGAGTTTGATAAAGCCGCGAAGAAGAAAAAGCTAAATCACTACAGCATTGACTTTGGGGTTTGCATTTTCTGTGGTAACTGTGTGGAATACTGCCCGACTAATTGCCTGTCGATGACTGAAGAATATGAACTGGCAACCTATGATCGCCACGAATTGAACTACGATAGTGTGGCGCTGGGTCGTCTACCCTACAAGGTGACGCAAGATCCAATGGTGACGCCGCTGCGAGAGTTGGGCTATTTGCCGAAGGGGGTCATGGATCCGCATGATTTACCGGCTGGCTCGCGTCGTTCTGGAAAAACGCCGCAGGAAATTCTTGATGAGATGGAAGGCGAAAAAGAAGCTGCGTCTCAGTCATAGGTGTGATCCGCTGCTGGCGATCGCTCATATCGTGCGATCGCCCTGGCCGTCGCTGCTCATGCTGGATACCCCGCCCGATAGGGTCATAGGTCAATCCAAATTTCGATCGTTAGTCGTATGTAAGGAGACGCTGTAGCCGTGAATTTAGCTGAAGGGGTTCAATTAGTTTCGTTTGGAGTGCTGGCATTTTTGGTCGTGAGTACCGCCCTAGGGGTGGTGCTGCTGTCTAGCATTGTCTATTCAGCCTTCTTGCTGGGTGGGGTTTTTATCAGCATCTCCGGGCTATATGTTCTGCTAAATGCAGGATTTGTTGCGGCAGCACAGATTTTGGTTTATGTCGGTGCGGTCAACGTTCTTATTTTGTTCGGCATTATGCTGGTCAACAAGAGCGAAGAGTTTGTGCCGCTTAAAAATGTATGGCTGGGGCGAATTGCAACTGCCGCTGTTTGTTTCGGTCTCTTTGCACTGCTAGGGGCAATGATTTTAGCGACGCCCTGGACTCTATCATCGGCTCCTGCGGCTGGCGATAATGCGACTCTCGTCATTGGGCAGCACCTCTTTAGTGATTTCCTATTGCCGTTTGAGTTGGCTTCGGTTCTGTTGTTGATGGCATTGATTGGTGCGATTGTTATCGCCCGCCGCGAACTTGTGCCTGATGATGATGCGAGCGGTATCAGCCCCGCACTGACACTGCCAGAGCGGCCTAGGGAGTTGGTGGGTGCAGGGGAGCGCGATCGCCTCTAGACTGATTAGCTTTTTGCCCTCGATTCGCACACTGTTGTTGTTTTCAAACCTATGATTCAACTTGAGTATTTCTTGATTTTGGCCGCTGCCTTGTTCTGCATCGGCATCTATGGTTTAGTGACTAGTCGTAATGCTATTCGCGTCTTGATGTCGATCGAGCTATTGCTGAATGCGGTTAACCTTAACCTGATTGCATTCGCTAACTATCTTGATCCGGCTAGCATCAAAGGTCAGGTATTTGGAGTGTTTGTGATTACCATTGCCGCTGCTGAAGCTGCCGTAGGTCTGGCAATTGTTTTATCGATCTACCGAAACCGCGATACTGTGGACATGGAGCAGTTTAATCTACTCAAATGGTAGCGGGGTGGATTTAAATCAGGTCATTATCGCGCATAAGTCTGGAGATGCCTCAAGCCAACGCTTTGCTGAGAAATGTGCCAAGCAGCTTGAGGCTTTGGGCTGTCATGTTTTGATGGGGCCAAGTGGCCCGAAGGACAACCCCTATCCAGTATTCCTTGCATCGGTGACGCAGCCGATTGATTTAGCTTTGGTTCTGGGGGGTGATGGTACGGCACTAGCGGCGGCTCGGCATCTCACTCCAGATGGTATCCCAATTTTGGCGGTCAATGTGGGCGGGCATCTCGGCTTTTTGACTGAACCGCTGGAGGTGTTTCAAGATAGCGATCGCGTTTGGGAGCGGTTATCTAGCGATCGCTTTGCTGTCCAACGCCGCATGATGCTGCAAGCGATAACATTTGAGGGGCATCACACCAACCTAGAGCCGATGAGCGATCGCTTTTTTGCGCTGAATGAGGTGTGCGTGAAGCCTGCCTCTGCCGATCGCATGATTACCTCCATTCTAGAGTTAGCGATCGATGGTGAAGTGGTCGATCAGTACCAGGGGGATGGGCTGATCATTGCTACACCAACTGGCTCTACTTGCTACACTGTCGCGGCCAATGGCCCAATTCTGCATCCTGGCATGGATGCGATCGCGATTACACCTATTTGTCCCCTGAGCTTATCGAGCCGTCCTGTCGTCCTACCCTGTGGTTCAACCGTTAGCATTTGGCCCCTCGAAGACCGAGAATTGACCACCAAACTATGGACAGACGGAGTTCTGGGAACTTCAATTTGGCCGGGTCAACGAGTGGATGTTCGTATGGCAGAGCGTCCAGCCCAGTTCATCATCCTACGCGAAAATTACTCGTATTACCGCACCCTCCGCGAAAAGTTGCAGTGGGCTGGTGCCAATATTCGCTACAGCAATAATCACCGTAACTAGCGGACTTACTCGCGGTTCATCCCTTGCTACTTTCTCTAGGGCGCGTCATCTGTTCATCCTAGAGAGGGGGCGGTAATAGGACATCGCCGCCAGGTAAAGGCTGCCACGACTATGAAGAGGGCTAAGAATTTCGGTGGTCTTTCATTAGCAATGAAACCACTACCGGGATTTCGATCGGCATTTAGAACATTATGATTCTGAAGGCAGTGCTTCTTTCTGAGGCGTTAGTGATGGGGATGATTCCTGAGCTGGCGACTTCTTACGTTCTGGCGCTTTGGTTTCTTCAACTCGCAAGGTCAATAGAGCGGCGATCGCCATTGCTACGCCGCCTAGCACCACCGCTAACAGCCGATCCTCATTCAGGAAATGAACCATTACCCAGCCAAACCCCAGTGATGCGGCCACTTCCGGCAGCACAATAAAGAAGTTGAAAATACCCATATAAATGCCACTCCTGCGCGGAGGCAGTGAGCCGACCAGCATGGCATAGGGCATCGCCAGCATACTGGCCCAGGCAATACCCACCCCCACCATGGCTAAAAACAGAGTGTAGGGGTCATGAATTAGCAACAGGGAGAGCAACCCCACCGCACCGCACAGCAAACATAGGGTATGGGTGAGTCGGCGATTGGTGCGCTGGGCAATTTGGGGTAGAGCAAAGGAAACAATCACACAAACGGCATTGTAAGCCGCCATGCATAGCCCTGCCCATTCGATGCCCTCGGCATACAGCACCGAGTCCTCGTTCACAGCACCAAAAATATTGTGAGCAACGGCAGGCGGAAAATATAGAAAAAGACAGTACATTCCTAGCCAGCTAAAACACTGCACCCAGGCGAGCTGTCGCATGGTTTTGGGCATGTCGGCGATCGCCTGTCGAATTTCCCGCACGGTACTCATCACACCCAGGCGACGCTCCTGCTGTTGGCGAAACGCCTCCATATCCTTGGGCGGATATTCCTTCGTACTCAGCACCGTCCATAGCACCGTCCCCAAAAATGCAGCCGCACCGACATAAAAAGACACCGTAACCGACAGCGGCACCGAATCAACATCATGACTGCTGACCAAATGCAGCCCGTGGCTCAGCACCCAAGGCATTGCCGAAGCTGTTACCGCTCCGAGTCCCACAAACAAGCTCTGCATTGCAAAGCCACGGGTGCGCTGATCGTCAGGCAGCAGATCGCCTACAAATGCCCGGAACGGTTCCATACTGATGTTGGAGGATGTATCTAACAGCCACAGCAGCCCTGCTGCTATCCACAGGCTAGAAGAATTGGGCATCAAGATAAGGGCGATCGAACTAAAAATTGCTCCTACCAAAAAGTAGGGTCGCCGTCGCCCTAAAAAGCACCAGGTGTTGTCACTCAAATTGCCAATGATAGGCTGAACAATCAACCCCGTCAGCGGGGCAGCCAACCACAAGATGGGAATTTGGTGAGCATCGGCACCCAGATACTCAAAAATAGCGCTGGTGTTGGCCATCTGTAGCCCCCAACCAAACTGGATGCCGAAAAAGCCGACACTCATATTCCATAGCTGACCAAAGGTCAAATGCTGTAAGCGTTGCTGATCAGACACAACCTGCTCCGTCTATTGCTACGCATTGAAGATGAAGACTGCACGCCGATCGGTTTAGGGGAACCTGGGGATGGTCAAGTTCCCAACGGGGATCGAAACAGCGATCGCACGCCAGTGATGAACGAGAGGATAAGACTTGCGCAGGCAAAAGCCGGGAGAGGATGCCTCAATAGATGAACTGAATCAACTGAATCAACCGTAGAATCAAGTCGGTGTAACGCAAGTCTTAGGGATAAAGTTCCTAGTGAATGCTTCCTAGTCAATATCGCTAAACATTAGGTATCGCGGAATGCTGTAACCGGATAGCCGTCCTAGTTCATTAACCATGATTAGGCGCTGGGGCTGAGCTAAACAAGACCCAGCAGCATTGCAGTGAGTGGCGCTAATGCCAGTCTAGGAAGGGGATTGCAATTGTTTTGCCGGGGTGTTCCAGCTACAAACTGCCGCCAGCAATCGCCTAAAGTTGACAAAACGGGCTAAACTCTAACCCCCGAAAAGGGGCAGAGGCCGGACTCCTACATCATCTAAAATTCTGTAGGGAAGACGCTTCTGAGTCCGAAACTGAGGCTTTGTCAGTCGCTCAGGCTTCTCAGTCAGACTTCTCTAGCTTAACAAGTGGCGATCGCTTTGATGTTGAAGGCTTTGGGGAGTGACTGATCAATCCACTGGATTCAGTCTTGATCTGGATCACAATCCAAAACGGTTTGACCGTCAGCGAGTCGATGGTGGCAAGCGGCAAAACCGCGATCGCTAAACCTTTGCTAATTCATCGCACCCTTCCGACTTCAGATCACGCTCCATCAGCGCCTCTACGGCCTGGCGGGGATTGATTTGCCCATTGAGTAAACGGTAAACCTGACGCGAGACGGGCACCAAAATTTGCTCCCGATTGGCAAGGTCGATCAATACATTGGCAGTATTGACCCCCTCTGCCGTACTCTGTAGCTCTTCCAAAATCTGAGGCAGTGACTTTCCTTCCGCTAGACCATACCCAACGCGATAGTTGCGGCTCAGCGGACTAGAGCAAGTCGCCAGCATATCGCCCAACCCAGCTAAGCCAAAGAAGGTTTCTGGCTGTGCGCCCAAGTGAGTGCCAACCCGAATCACCTCCGTTAGGGCACGGGTAATCAACGCTGACTTAGCATTGGTGCCAAGGTTCAGCCCATCGCACACTCCAACGGCGATCGCAATGACATTCTTCAGTGTTCCGCCCAATTCTGTGCCAATCGGGTCAGTATTGGTGTATACCCGGAAACGCTCTGATGCAAAAGCTTCTTGCACACCCGTTGCGGCGGCTTCATCTAAGCTGGCTACGACCGTTGCCGCTGGCAGTCCAGCTTCAATTTCCTTGGACAGATTGGGGCCAGACAGCACCACCACAGAATGCTGAGGAAACGCATCTTGCCATAATTGAGACGGAGTGCGAGTAGTGGAGGGGTCTAGCCCTTTGGTCGCACTGGCAATAATGACATTGGCCGGTAGCTGGAGCGCCTTTAATTTCTCAATAATGGACGGCACACCCTTCATTGAGATGGCTGAAACAATAATATCGGCTCCGACGACGGCTTGTTCCAGCGATACATCCATACGACGTGACCACATCCGCACCTCGTGACCACTTTCCCGCGCTAGGTTCGCGAGGGCCGATCCCCAAGCTCCGGCTCCCAGTATTGCCACGATGGATGAATGATGGGCTTTGAATTCCTGAACGCACTCGGTTGCTTCATGGGCCAGAGTTTCGTTCTGGGGAGGAGTGAAGTCGTTTGTCATGGTTCTCGTTCCTTCTAAAATGGTCAAAACTTGGCGCAGATGGCTTGCGCTCGCTGAATAGGCCGCTGGCTTGCATTATTCCGCGATAGATAACTGGCGATCGGGTGTGGGTGCTGACCCTTGTGCGATCGCATAATCAGGAATGCAGTTATCGGTCATATAGGTAGAATAATCCGCCAACTCTCGGTTACAGCGGTCTTCATCCCAGCCGCAGTGGGTTGATAGGGCCTGCAATATCGCAGGCAGCACATCAAAACCGTAGTGATGGCGCATGGCTAGTGTTGTGCGTCGCCGACAAATATCAACCAAGGTATATGCAAACTCGTACTGAATAGCATATACAGCTTGAGCTTTGATATCTGGTAATTCTGGCAGCAGCGGCTCAGCAAGATCCGGTGCTTGATCGATCAGTGATAAAACCTGCTCTGCCATTGCACCGTAAATACCGAATAAGTAATGAATGGATGCTTTGGGCACACGATTACCGTACTGAGCGATCGCACCCTCAATGCGCGGATCTTGAGGACGAATTGCACCGGGCAGGGGCACAGTGCGCGTAGGAGAGGGGCCAGCAATTTTCCCAAGTTTGCGACAGGCTGCTTCTACTAGCTCTTCCCCAACCTGTCGGTAAGTCGTAAGCTTCCCGCCAATCAGCGAGATAATGTTTTGAACACCATCTCGACGATGATCAAATAAGATATGATTCCGGCTGATGCTACCAGCCTTCTTGCCTTCGCTGTACGGTAAAGGTCGAACACCTGAATAGGTAAACTTAACGTCATCCCGCCCGATATTGGCTGCCGGAAAAATGCGATTAGTTTCCTGAATTAAATAATCAACTTCATCATTATCAGCCTTGACCCGATCCAAATCACCCTCATACTTCAGGTCTGTTGTGCCGATTAAGTACATACCTAACCAGGGCACAATAAAGAATGGACGATTATCAACTTTAGCCTCAACATAAAACGCGGTTGATGGCGCGCCAGGGAATGGATCAACAACAATGTGGCTGCCCTTCGTGCCACCGATCTTGCGGGTAGCGGCAACGGGCTTAGGGCGATCGCCCTGCGTGCCAAGCTGACATACCTTATCAACCCATGGCCCAGAGGTATTCAAAACCACTGTTTTTGAGCCAATTTGAACGGTGAACGGTTCAGCCGTTTGCTGATCCCGACAGGTGAGAGACACAATGCGATCGCCCTCCTGCTGAATCCCCGTCACCGCAACATAGTTCAACATCGTTGCGCCAGCATCCGCCGCCGCTCGCACATTCTCCAAACATAGCCGCTCTGCATACTCAGCTTGGCAATCAAAATACTGCGCGCCCCCGGTTAGCTCTTCAGCATTTGCAGCTCGAAAATGCTGCTGAAATTTTGCCAATGGCAGCATTCGGTGAGACAACAGCGACTTATCAAAACTGAGGATGTCGTACAGCAGCATTCCTGCCTGAATTTCCCAATAGCTGCGAGAACCATAACGATAGATAGGAATGGTCATCTGAATTGGCTTCACCAAATGCGGAGCGCTCCGCAACAATATTTCTCGCTCTCGCAGCGACTCTCGCACCAAATTAAATTCAAAATATTCTAGGTAGCGCAGCCCACCATGAACCAACCGGGTTGACCAACTGGTGGTGCCACTGGCAAAGTCATTCTTTTCAATGAGTAGTGTTTTAAGACCGCGCAGGGCGGCATCGCGGGCGGCTCCTGCTCCGTTGATGCCGCCGCCAATGATGACGATATCGTAATCCGCGTTCTGAATCGCTGTATAGTCGCGCATGATTGTTAATGAATGGAACCCATGGGTCAATGCGTCAATTGCATTGATGGACAGTAATGATCAAGGACGGACTCAGCAGGGCGTTCTAAACGCAGTAAGAATTGTTCAAAAACTGAGTCTGTAAATACCCCTTTAGGTTAGTGCATCTACCTTAACAAATCCTCTACTGAGGGGAGTATTTCAAGAAATGCAAAATAGCCGAAGGGTAGACCCATCAAGCCTTTCTAAACTTATACTTAGATGATAGTGGCTGGCTTCTGTAGCGATCGCTACCTAATTTCCTTGCTTTTGCGATCGCCTGTGTGACTAAATCAATTGGTTTATCCATGGCGCATCCAGCCATCGATAGAGCTGAGCAAAATGGTTGAGCAATAAAATGATTGAGCAAAGGCGCATCCAGCCATCGATAGAGTTGAGCAAAACGGTTGAGCAAAATTGACGATAAACCGGACGGCTCAGATTGCCACACAGCACTAGCCAAGGTCTCCAGCACCGACCCACGCTAAACAGCCGTGAACCTATTAAAAGCGATCGCCCGACTGAGCGATCGCCTTCAATGCAGCCCCTAAACCAAGGCAGGCTCTCGTGCAAAAGCATCTTCACCCAAAACAGGCGTCGCCCGCGCTTCCCGGAAGAGATGGTTAGCCCACTGCTGGACATCATACCGCTGAATCGCCTTATACATTTTCCCCATGCGTTCCGCCTGCTCCTCTGGCGACATCGCCAACGCTGCATCAATAGATGCATCCATACGACTGGATGAGTAAGGATTCGTTAGCACCGCATCGGGCAGCTCAACCGCCGATCCCGTAAATTCAGATAGCACCAGTACGCCATCTTTCCCTTCATGGGCAACAACGTATTCCTTCGCCACTAGATTTAATCCATCTCGTAATGGCGTAATCCAAGCAATATCCGCCGCCTTAAAATACGCGATTAGCTCCTCGAACGGAACCGATTTTGTAAACAGGATAATTGGCGTCCAATTTAGCTTGGCAAACCGTCCGTTAATTTTCCCAACCAATTGCTCAATCTGTCCCTGCGCCGTCTTGTAAACCCGCATGCCCTGAGCTGGCTGCACGGCTGTGGTAATCAGGTTAATCTTGCCGTGTAGGTCGGGACGACGGTCGAGCAAGCGCTCGTAGGCGTGGAGCATCTCGCGTGCGCCTTTAACATAGTCAACCCGTCCTGCGGAAATGATGAGCTTGTTGTCACCAACTTCGTTACGGATATTCGCAACCCGTTCTGCGGTTTCAGGCTTTTGCAGAATTGAGTGGATGAGTTGGGGATTGGTGCCGACAGGGAATGCATCAATATTCACTAGGCGATCGCCATGGCGCAGTTGGGTCGTCATCTCAGGTTCGGCCAGCGCCGTGCCGTAGGGCGTGAATGCTGGATTGACCGAAACCCGCCGAGTCACTTCAACTGGGAAAAGACTGCGGGCCGCCCCAACAAAGTTTTCAACGTAGCGAGGGATATGGAAACCGCACAAGTCGCAGCATAATAAACTTTCGACGATCGCTTCTCGCCACGGCAAAATGTTGAAAATATCCGCCGATGGAAACGGCGTGTGATGGAAGAAAGCAATCTTCACATCAGGCATCTTTTGCCGAATATAGTACGGCGTTAGCCACAGGTTATAGTCGTGAATCCAAATCAACGCATCATCAGCCGCATCTTCACAGGCCGCTTCGGCAAAGAGTTGATTGATGTGTTGGAAGTTATCCCAATCCGATGAATCGTAGGTAAATTGCCACGGAAATGAGTGCAAAATGGGCCAGAATGCTTCTTTTGAAGTGATGTGATAAAAGTTTTTGACTTGATCGGGCGTGAGTGGAATCCGGCGAACAATGCAGCTATCGCCTGCTGTTTCAGGACTGATCGCCGCCTGAAATGGTTCTTTCTTGCGGGGGTTAATTTGCTTCCAAGCCACCCACGTACTGCGCTCAGCATTGGCGAAAAAACTTTTTAAGGTTGGGACAATACCGTTCGGGCTTTTCTTTTCACGGTAGTGAAGTTTCCCATTTTCATAAACCTCATCGTAGGGTTCACGGTGATACAGAATCACAAGGGATGATTTCATCCGTTTATCTCCTGACTAACTTACAAGCTCAAGTCCGCAACGATTGCAGCGCAGTCACCCACGTCCAGACACACCCTCAAGCGGTTCAATAACCGCCCGTGCTGTATCAATCAAGCCAATCGTGTGGTCATCCAATTTACGCAATCACTGGCGATCGCCAATTGGTTTTCATTATCATCCCGCGATCGCCTCACCTTGTCATCATCCCAGTGACTGAGTTGCTGATCGCTAGTGGCTGTGTTTCTTCAATAACGATGGTCATTGCAAGGACAGAGCGCGACTGAGTGTAGCATTTCGATGAGGTCAAAAACCGTAGTCATCAAGACTTAACGAAATCCATGACATTCCGGTTAAAAATCCCCCATTTCAAAATTGAGGTGTGGTAGGTTAGAAGTTCAAAAAAATAAGGACGCACGATCGCCCCTTAGTTGTCAAGTCGTGCATTGCTCAGTATCCACACTGGGACGCTTTAGCTAACCAAACTGACCTCCAGCTCTGATGGGGTTCAATGCCCTTTGCGCCGCCAGGCATGATTAAGCGTCGCCTGCTTTTGCACGGCAACCCTAACCGTTATCCTGATGGGCAACGTTTGAACGTAAGCGGATTTAAGCAAGGCTGCCGGATAGCTGAAGCTGAGGGGATTTGGGGAGCGGCGATGCTTCAAATGGTCAGCCGTTGACGCACCGTAGCCGCGCTGGAATGGGTCGAGAGGAATCAGACAATGGCTGAACGTTATGCGCCTGTTACAGCGCGATGAGTCAATGCCACCTCTTAGCGCATTTTTAGATTTTTAGATTGACGCAGAAAACCGATGCGAAACTAACCCATGGTTTCGGTGAGGGGTGTCCCGTTGAAATGTCTGCTGCGATCGCGCCAATTTGCTGTTTGGGAACTACTCTTTTAGATTGTCCACTTCATCCGCACTGTTCAGTATGGTAGCCACAACCGCACGCATCCAACTGGTTGACGATGAAACCCAAGCCTTGATGGATTGGGCGATCGCCGTTCATGAATCCGACGATACCTATTTCCATAAAAGCCAGCAAATTGCCCGCCGCCTGGGCGCGCACTATCGCGCCGATGGCATGACTGAAATTGGCTTTTGGACGCCGCGCCTCGCCAGTGAGGTGATTCAGTCAGAGCGGGATATTTTCTTAGAAGTGTTTACGCCGCTTGACCCGATTGATTTTCGGACTCAGGAGCAAACCGTTCGCTTTCAGTGCGATCGCATTCCACTGCCGCAGCAGGGCGAATTTGTATGGGGGGTATTGTCAGGAATGCAACCCGGACAGCGCGATCGGGCGGGTTCATTTTACTGGCTGCGGGCGCTCAGTCCTCACCATTATTTGCGAATCATCCGCGACCCGCTCGCCTACTCCATGCCCTACGGTGTGTTTGCCCCCGCTGAACTGTACGATTTAGAGTCGCTGAACAAAGACCGGGCTGATTTGGAATATTTGCGCCAAACAGCCGTACCCATTGATGGCGAAGTTCCTAGGGTTTCAGCGCCGCGCAATATTCTGCAACTGCACGTGACGACCGCATCCCCTACCGGCACGCTGGAAGGGCTGACTGAACTCTACCGCAAAATATCCGACAAGATTGAGCAAGGGCTACCGCTAACGGCGGCGGAGGAAAATTTTTTGGGATACGATGCGGTGCAACTGCTACCCATGGAACCCACGATTGAATATCGAGTCGATGGCGATAATTTTACCCACGAATTTTTTGCGATCGCCTCCAACATTGACTCCGACGAACCCGACCTCACCACCGACCTCACCTCCGAGCGCATCATCACTGATGAAAAGCCCATCTTTGAAGAACACGAACAGCGGGTCGTCACCCTTCGCAAGCCCAACACCCACAACTGGGGCTACGACGTGCCCATTCTGGGATCGAATACCACCAACCCGGCCCTGCTCGGCAGCCTGCGCCCCGACGCAATGGTGGACTTTATCGCCACGCTGCACACATTCGCCGCTGGCCCGATTCAACTGATTTACGACCTAGTCTACGGCCACGCCGACAACCAATCGGAAGAACTGCTAAACCGTCAGTTCCTCAAAGGGCCGAATATGTATGGGCAAGACCTCAACCACCAGTTGCCCAACGTGCGGGCCATCTTGCTGGAAATGCAGCGCCGCAAGATCAATACCGGAGCCGACGGTATCCGTGTTGATGGAGGACAGGACTTCCGCTGGTTTAATCCACTGACTGGCCGCATTGAACAGGATGATGCTTACCTTCTGGCGATGAGCGACGTGGTACAAGACATCAGCGGGCATCAGCGTCTCATGTTCACCATTTTTGAAGATGGTCGCCCCTGGCCCCAGGAAGGCTGGGAAGAAACCTCTACCTATCGCGATTTGATTGAACTTAAACCCGATTCCTATCAGTGGGGGCCGTTGATTTTTGCTCACAATACTCCCGCTCTAGAAGGGTTTTGGGATCGCAAGTGGAAACGGGTCAGTGAAGTGTTGATTCAGGGCGACCACTGGATTACCGGCTGCGCCAACCACGATACTGTACGGCGCGGCAACCAGATTGCACTCACCGAAAAGATTAATTGGAACCTAGGCAAGACGCTGCCAGAGGTGCTGAAAAATGCCTATGACAACCCATCTGTGAAGCTATGGGTTTATGGCTTTAGTCCAGGGTTGCCGATGGACTTTATTAACAGCATGATGTGGGCCCCGTGGCTGTTTTTCCGTAATACCGACGATCGCTACGGTGTGAAGGTGGCGGCGGAAGAGATTGGCTTCCTGGATTGGCAGGTTGAGCCGGAACTGTATGACAAACCCTGGGCGTTTGAGCGGCTAAAACAGTTAGGGTTTATGGATTTGAAAGGACTCAAAACTTTCTGCATTGCCCTCAGTGAGGCGCTCATCAAAACGGATTATGACCTAGAGGCAGTTGCGCGGCTGTGTCAGCGTTGTCTAGGCGACAATCCTGATTATTGCGAAGTGTCGGTTATGCACGATCTTCAGCATCCCGATCGCGCCCATTTTCTGGATCATGTGGATGTCCAGGCGCTCAAAAACTTTGCCATGTGTTTCATGGAAGATGCCCACGACCTCTGTAATATTCGGCACTACATGGATACTGTCGATCCGGTAAGCACTCATTTTGGGTTGCAGGTGCGGCGGTATCGGCAAGATAATCCGTGGCTGGCTCAAAATTTGGGCGGCAGCGATCGCTTTAACCGCATCAGCGATAAACGCCGCACCCTGTTCTATGGCTTGCGTACCCAACCTGATGTCGAAGATGAGAACGAAGCCAAACAGGTAGCCCTTGTCACTCACATGGGCGGCAAACCTACTGACATTACCTTGGGCGATTGGCTGCAGCTTGACCTAAGCGAATGGCGGATTGCCTTGGCTACACCGGGCTTGGAAATCGACGACAGCGACCCGGATGAACTGCGCTTGTTTGAACTGCACGACAGTCAGGGAGTGCTGCTGGAGAAAATTCCAGACAGCGAACTCTAGTCTCGATCGCCAAGTACCAGAGTCAGAGGTTGGAAGCGCGGGGCTGCACCTTGGGAATGGAGCTAGTCGGTTTTCGTGATACCGACCTCTGATGCTGGGGGACGGGGCGATCGCTCGATAACGTCCAGTTGACTACTGTTTCCACAGCGCGATCGCTGGATTGTTCGCCAATGGGAGCCGGTTTCATTTCTCCCCGAAAGTCAAGCAACTGCACTAGCAGCAAATAAGCCACACTGAGCAAGACGGCGATCGCGCCAGTGGCAATAGCGACCAATTTTGACCGATCCATAGCGTTTCCTTGGCAATGTTTAGCGACGGTGGACTGCTTTTCATCCTATCTTTAGAGATATACCAAAACACTTCACCACTGCTCACAAAATTCAACAACTTGGGCATACTGGACTACGTTAAGCATCCGGGACTGGTTCCCTAATCTGCGTTTATAAGGTAGTGCCATCAGTCTTTGCGCTTGGCACTCGTGGTTGAACACTCTAGTCATTCGTTGCCGTTGTACTGCGATGAGTTCTACAGACATTGCACCCAATTCCAATGAATCTCAGCCCAGCGATCGCCCCATTGTGGTGCAGGTAGATGGGCTACAAAAGTCCTACCGCACTGGGTTTTGGATGAACCAGAAGGTAGTGCCCTTAAAAAATTGTTCGCTGACCGTTTACCAAGGCGAAACCTTTGGGCTGCTGGGCCCCAATGGTGCAGGCAAAACGACGCTGCTGAAAACGCTGTTGGGCATTGTGCGCCCCACGGGCGGACGAGGAACGTTGCTGGGCAAGCCGCTGGGCGATCGCAGCGTTAAGCAAAATATTGGCTACCTGCCCGAAAATCCTTATTTTTATGATTATTTGACCGGCTGGGAATTTTTGGAATATGCCGCTGGACTGTTCCGCATTCCCAGATCAGTGCAGAAAAAGCGCATCCCCGAATTGCTGGACTTGGTCGGGCTGGCTCAGTCCGCCGCCATCAAAAAACAAATGCGCAAATATTCTAAAGGGATGCTGCAACGGGTCGGTATGGCCCAAGCGCTGATCAACAATCCCGATGTTGTGTTCCTGGATGAGCCGATGTCAGGGCTTGACCCCATGGGGCGCTACCAAATCCGCGAAATTATCCTGTCGTTGAAGGAACAGGGCAAGACGATTTTTTTCAATAGTCACGTTCTGTCGGATGTGGAAATGATTTGCGATCGCATTGCGATTTTGGCCTTGGGCGATCTGCTGTGTTCCGGCTCTATTCCTGAACTGGTAGGCGTGACGGAAGTGTACGCGGTGCGCATCAAAGGCGGCAATGAAAGCGTGCTGCGTCAGTGGATTCCTGACCTAGAATCTGAGGATGATGGTTGGCACGGTCACTTAAAAGGCGAACCGCAGGATTTTCTGGCCAGCCTGCGATTGATGAACGCACAGCTAATCAGTATGCAGCTAGCCCGCCCAACGCTAGAAGAATTTTTTGTACAGCAGTTGCGGCAGCGGGGCATCTTGTCAAGTCAGTAACCATCGGCTCATTAAGACGCAAACGACCACATCACCGGATTATCGTCTTCCAAGTGGTCGAACACGCTATGCCCGATCGCATCGATTTCAGCCCGATCGCTCTCCTCTAGCTGCACCGTAGCGGCGATCGCATTTTGGCTGGCTTGTTCTGCATTGCGTGCCCCAGCAATCACACAGGTTTGGGGTTGCCCCATCAGCCACGCTAGAGACAGTTGCGCCAGCGTAATGTTGTATTTGGCGGCGATGGGACGGAGGCGATCGAGGGCGGCTTGGGCGCGATCGTAATTGCCTGGTTGAAAGAGCTTATTACTGGCCCGCACGTCCCCTTTCTCAAATGTATGACCGGGGCCAAATTTGCCGGTTAGCAAACCCTGGGCCAGCGGCGAATAGGCCAAAATTGTAATGTTGTGTTCCACACAGTAGGGCATGGCATCAGTTTCAACGTGTCGCCAAAACAGCGAATAGGGCGGCTGTAGGCTATCAATGCGACCGTACTGGGCGGCTTCTTCAAGCTGCGATCGCGAAAAGTTGGACACACCGATCGCCCCAATTTTGCCATCGTCTTTGAGTTTCACCATGGCCCGCATCGACTCGCGGATGGGCACAATGTCGCTGTTGAAATTTCCCGATGGCCAATGGATTTGATACAGATCGATATAGTCTGTTTTGAGGCGACGCAGGGAATTGTCACAAGCATCCAAAATTTCTTGATATTTCAAATGCGTAGGAAAGACTTTGGTCGCGTAAACGATGCGATCGCGCACATCCGACAGTGCCTTGCCCACCAATTCTTCAGAATAGCCATCGCCATAAATTTCCGCCGTATCAAACGTCGTTACTCCAGCATCGACGGCCGCCCGCATCGCCGCCATCACCTGCTCATCCTCCACCCCAACCCAGCCGCGTTTTCCCGCTTGCCAAGTTCCCATCACAATCGGCGTAATCTGAATGGAAGACATTCCTAGTTGGCACGTTTGCATCGGTTTCCCCTTGTAATTATTGCAATTCGCGATTTCTGCTCTTCGGGCGGCTGTGCGAGCCGCAATCCATCAACGCTTAGTCGTGCGTTGCAGCCTTGACATCCCCTACGACAATACTTGAAACGCTCTGCCGGTGTAGCGTAATCGCCTTTCACAATGCAGGCGGCGGGTTCAGGTCTAGCGTGCCGATGTCCAAAAGTCCATCACCGAATAACCCAGTTCATCCAGCATCGATCGCAACAGCGGCAAACTTAGACCAATCACATTGGTATGACAACCAACAATTTTTTCCACGAACAGCCCTCCGCGACCGTCTATGGAAAAACATCCAGCAGAGTTCATCGGCTCCCCGGTCGCAATGTAGGCTTCGATGACGCGATCGCTCACATTGGCAAACTGAACTTGGGTCATGGCGCTGCGCACCAAAGTACGATTCTGGATGCCGTCTATCAAAATATGTCCGGTATAAATTTCGCCCACGCGACCGCGCATATTCTGCCAACGGACGATCGCATCTGCTGCATCGATGGGTTTACCAAAAATTTCGCCATGAAGCGATAGCACCGAATCACAACCCATAATCAGCCAATTGCGATCGCTACCATCCAACTGACGGACGATCGTTTCAGCTTTGCCACGCGCTAGCGCCTGCACCAACTCAGCCGCATTGTTCAAAACAATCTGAGATTCATCAAAATTGCTCGGCTGCACAATCGGATCAAATCCAGCATCTTGCAACAACCGCCGCCGCGCCGGAGACGCCGAAGCCAAAATAAATCGGGGAGTCGTCATGAAAAAATGTTCGTTGAGAGATCAGTAGGCCTTAAAGGAAGCGACCACTGTTCGGAAGGTATCGCGCATCTTGTCCCAGCGATTATCTAGGCTGGATACGCTCAGAGTGAATAGCTTACCGCGCCGCACCACGGCACTGGCCAGGTTATGGCGGCGTTGACCGGGCAACTGTACTTCATATTCCAACAAATAGTAGGTTTCGCCCTCTAAATTGCGCTCAGCCGCTCCCAACAGTTCTGCCTTGCGATCGCCCTCTTCTGACGTAATGACCCGCTGAGCCAACCGTTGCCCAACTTCCGTTGGTGAACCCAGGTCTTTTAAGGTCTGCCCTTCAGGGACTGGACTAATAACCACGCTAACATTTTCCGACTCTTGGATAATGTCGTGGAAAACTACATCTGGGCCATTGTCGCCGTCTACTTTGATTTCTACCCAACCGTTGGGATATAGAAATTCATAGCCATCATAGCTATCAACATAACTATTCAGTCCGGCTGCTCCCGATGTGCAGCTCTGCACACCCAAACTCACAATCAGCATCAGCAGCACTGCGATTCGCTTCAGCATAGTTACTCCTCGATTGGGTTGTCCTTCAGTAGTCATGATTTTTGATGATGTGGGCATACCATCAAAAATCATGACATACCACTACCCTCGATTGAACCGGAAAAATTGCTATCCTCCCTACCCCACGCCGCCCAACTCTGCAAATCGTAGGAATCTTGAGCCAAAGAACCCAGGGCAACCATTTGGGGCGTTGGTGTCCGATCGCGAGATCAGTTTTCATTGTGCCATTATGTTGGATTCTACAAAACTTAGATGGCCGACCAGCACCCGCCAGATCGTGCCGGTCGGTGCCGGGCAGTGGCAGTCACCAGGCGGTCAACATTATAGAGATAAAAATAGTGATAAATAGCAAAAAGGATGCCGCACCCTGGGAGAGGGTTTACGCTAGCTGGCGATGTCGGCATCTGCCTGAGGGGAGAGCGATCGCCCGTGAGCGCCGGACTGGTTTGGCATCTCCATAGCACCACTTCACAATGCGATGCAATGCTTGAGTACAATGATGAAATATGCTTGGATAGCCTCAGAATGGCATAGCCTAGCTGACCGATAGCTAACCAATAGGCGTGGATGTGGATTAAAGCGAAACCGGCAATAATCATTACAATGAGCTACGCTGGCGCTAATTCTACGGCAGAATGAGAACCTTAAGGAGTTTGATCGCCAAGCAGAGTTGGGATGGCTGCGATCTGCCCTAATTGTTTCGTCCGTTCTATCTGCTGTATCGAATGCATTCTCAGGATGATGATCCCCAAGTGCAGCCACTAGCACTGGGTGATTCCTATCCAATGCTGGCCGGCTTGCCAGACTGCCCAACGGTTTGCCAAGCTATTTGCCAACCGCATCACTGAAACAACTCAGGCGATCGCGCATTGAGTGGTTCCAAATCTTCAGCCCCGCTTTTCCTCTAGCACTATTAACGCATCTTGCATCAGGGATTTCGCATCATTGTAGTGGCTGCCCGTGAGAATCATAGATTGATTGGGTCTACTGATCTGACACCAGACGGTGACGCCGTTTATTGCTAGGTTCTGCTGCGCTGGCCGCCATAGTTTGATCTGCATCATTGTCTAAATCAGTTGCCTGGCCCTGATCCGTCATGATGAATCCTGCTCAGGCTGATTTCTCTCACCCAGATCCCTGTTTTATGTCTGACCATTCCGAGACCATCGAACCGCTCCAGAGCGAACTCGCGACCTTACGCCAGCGAGTCGCTGAGCTAGAAGCGCAACTGCCTCACCCGCCGCACCTTGGGGAGATGGAAATGGCAGCAGGCGCAGTCCCCATGGCGACCCTAGACCATGCTGGCGTTGGATTCTTTAGATGCTTGCCGGACGGGCGGTTCCTTCAGGTTAATCGGGTCATGGTGTCCATACTAGGCTACGACTCCGCCGAGGATTTATGCGCCCATGTCGCTGACCTCAGCCAACTGTATGTCAATGACCAAGAGCGCGATCGCTTCTATCGCATCCTCGAAACTGAGGGGATGATCACCGCATTTGAACATCAGGCGTATCGCAAAGATGGCAGCATTATTTGGTTGTCCGAAAATGCTTGCGCCGTTCGAGATGAGACTGGGGCGATCGCTCACTATGCCGGACTCAGCACCGACATTACCAATCGCAAAACGACTGAATTTGAACTGCACAGCGTCAAAAGCGAACTCGAGCGCAACATTGTAGAGCGCACCCTAGCCCTGCAAGAATCTAACAAACAACTGTTGTCTGAAGTGGCTGAACGCGAACAAGCTGAGCAAGCCCTGCGCACCACCAGCGCACAGCTTAAAGCCATCTTGGATGCCGTGCCGGGCATTGTGTCATGGATTGGCTCCGATCTCCGCTATCTCGGCGTTAACCAACATCTTGCCAACACCTTTGATCTGCCCGTTGAGGCCTTCATTGGGCGAGACATTGGCTTTCTAGAGAGCAGTCAAGAATTCAAATCCTTTGTTCGTGATTTCTTTGCTGCACCCGAACGAGATGCGTTTCGGCAGGTGCAAGCCGTCGTCAAAGGGGAAATGCGGTTTTACCTAATCGTGGCTCAGAAATATGACCAAAATCGAGCTGCATTTACCGTTGGCATTGACATTACCGAACGCTATCGGGCTGAATCGGCCCTGCGAGATGCTGAACTCAAATATCGCGGCATTTTTGAGAATGCAGTGGAAGGTATTTTCCAAACCACGATGGACGGACGTTATGTCAGTGCAAACCCAGCCCTCGCTCGCATTTATGGCTTCGATTCTCCTGAAGAGCTAGTCGGCGGATTGACGGATCTAAACAATCAGCTCTATCTAGATCCTGCGCGTCGGGAAGAGTTTGTGCAACGCTTGCATGCAGATGGCTCCATCGTGCGGTTTGAATCTCAGGTTTATCGCAAAGACGGCAAGCTGATTTGGATTTCGGAAAATGCCCGCATCGTGTACGACGATAACGGCGAACCGCTGTATTACGAAGGTACGGTTGAGGATATTACCGATCTCAAACGGGCTGAAGAAGCCTTGCAGCGGGCCAACGAAGAGTTGGAAAGTCGGGTGGAGGAGCGCACGGCTGCCCTGAAGGATACTAACCATCGTCTGCGGATTGAGATTACAGAACGACAGCGGATTGAGTCAGCCCTTCGCACGTCTGAGGCGGAACTGCGGGCCCTGTTTGCAGCTATGCCGGATGTGATTGCGGTCTTTGATGCGGACGGGCGCTACCGCAAGATTGTCTCGACCAATTCGGAACTGTCTTATAACCCAACCGCAGAACGCATTGGGAAGACGGTGTATGATGTGCTGCCGCCTGATCAGGCGGCGTTGTTCATTATTCATATTCAGCGATCGCTGAATACCCAGCGCACCGTTAATTTAGAGTATGGTCTGCCCGTTGGCAAAGCTGACAGCCCAGACTCTGTTCCGCAAGAAGCTTGGTTTAGTGCCAGCGTGTCACCATTGCCGAATAACTGCGTTTTGTGGGTGGCACGGGACATCACCGAACGCAAACTTGCGGAACAACGCCTCAGCCAAGCTGAAGAGAAGTATCGCAGCATTTTTGAAAACGCGGCTGAGGGTATTTTCCAGACGACTCCCGACGGGCGTTGCCTGAGTGCTAATCCGGCGCTGGTGCAGATGTATGGCTATGCGTCTCCCGATGAGTTTATCGAGTATGTTCCTGACATCAGTTCGCTATACGTGGAGCCAGAGCATCGCACTGCCCTTGTGCATCAATTGGAAACCAGCGATGTAGTGTCTCAGTTTGAGACGCGGGTCTATCGCAAAGATGGCAGCATTATTTGGACATCGGAAAATGTGCGGGTAGTGCGAGATGCTGACGGCACGGCGCTGTATTACGAAGGGACAGTGCAGGACATCACGCAGCGCAAATACGCGGAGGAGGCGCTGCGCGAATCAGAAGCGAAGGAGCGCGAAAAGTCTAATCAGCTTGAAAAAGCACTGCGCGACTTGCAGCAAACCCAGAGCCAACTGGTACAAAGCGAAAAAATGTCGAGTTTGGGTCAGTTGATGGCGGGAGTTGCCCATGAGATTAACAATCCGGTGAATTTTATCTATGGCAACCTGGCCTATGCCCGCAATTATGCCCGCGATATGCTGCGGTTAATTCAGATTTATCAGCGGTATTATCCTGACCCTATGCCGGAACTCCAGCGTGAGATTGAGGATATTGATCTGGGCTTTTTGATGGAAGATTTACCGAAGCTCTTGGGTTCTATGCGGCTGGGGGCGGAGCGGATTCGGGAGATTGTGCGATCGCTGCGCAGTTTTTCGCGCCATGATGAGGCTGAGTTAAAACTGGTTGATATGCATGATGGGTTGGACAGCACTCTCCGCATTTTGCATCATCGCCTGAAGGCGGATGGCGGCAAACCAGAGATTCAGGTTATCAAGGACTATGGCCAACTCGAACGGGTCAAGTGCTTTGCGGGACAGCTTAATCAGGTGTTTATGAATATTCTCAGTAATGCGATCGATGCGTTACGAGAGCAAGAATTAGCGCAGGAATCGGTGGCGCAGCCGGTGGGGGCGGCTGACGAAGTGCCTTCAGCGCGGGCTGTGAGCTACATTCGCATCACTACGCGAATGTCGGATGAAGGCGATCGCGCCATCATCCATATTGCCGACAATGGCCCTGGCATTCCCCAAGATGTACAGCAGCGTATCTTCGATCCGTTTTTTACCACGAAGGATATTGGCAAAGGTACGGGGCTGGGGTTGTCGATTAGTCACCAAATTGTGGTCGAGCGTCATTTGGGGAATCTGTATTGTCATTCGGCCCCTGACGACGGCACTGAGTTTGTGATCGAGGTGCCGGTTGACCCTGAAATTCCAGATTAGCGATCGCACCCTTCATGAGATTGGCGAATATCCAGTTCATAAAACCCAGTTTGGGCATCAGGCGATCGCAAAAACTTGTGATGGGGGCTGTTCCCCAAAACAATCTCAGCCGTTGTGTAAATCTGGCAGCCAGAACAGAGATGACCGCCCAACAGTTGCCCTGTGCGATCGGCGATCGCTAGGTGCAAATGTAGACCATGCAGCGACACCAGCCCCGACAGCATGACAATTTCAAAATAATCGGCAAGGGTGACCGGTTCGGGCTGATTGGCAAACCGAATGCAAGCCTGCTTGAGGCTTCCCATTCCTGTGACGACAAAGCCAGCGTGCAGTTGGTGCGATCGGGCCGCCGCCAATAGTCCTTGCTTCAAGTCATCATCAGGGCTGAGTCGGATGGGGTAAAGCTGCATGATTGCGGCATGAATATTAACGGCACGCGATCGCCGACAGCGCAGAAATTTTGTTGGCCACACTCAGCGTTTGACAGCGTTACACCCAAGCCGGGCAACTGCCTGACAGAGCGATCGGCAGACTTGTGAATAAACTGCTGACAACTGATGAAAAGCGGGAGCAACAGCTAAAAGCATCGCTCCCGTCAACCAGTAGATAAGCCGATGGGTTAGATAAGACGCTCAAATACCCCAGTCTAGTTGGGGGCAACCTTCTCTTTGAAGAGCTTACCCGCCGAAAAGGCAGGAACAGTGGTTGCCGGAATTTCCATCGCTTCACCCGTTTTGGGGTTACGACCTTCCCGTGCTTTGCGCTCGCGTGGCTCGAAGGAACCAAAGCCAACTAGGGTCACTTTCTTTCCTTCAGACACAGCATCCATAATCGATTCGATCGCCGCCGTGAGGACAGCATCAGCTTGTTTTTTGGTAACGTTTGCCTTTTCGGCAACGGCATCAACCAATTCGCCTTTGTTCATAGAAATCTCCTTTGTGTCAATATCAACGGTTTGTGCATTCAAACCCAAAGCATTGCCGTGGGTTAGGTATCGGTTTCGAGTTGCTGCATGGAGCTGAAGTTTCATGCTTGAGAAGAAACGGCTGAAACTCCCATGAACCCGAAATTTTACTGCCCTATTCTAAGGTCTACGTTACAGATATGGAACGGCAAAACCTTTAATTTATGTAGATTCGGGCAATTTTTGAAGATTTTTTTACGGAAAAGCCGCCAATCCACGCCAAAGATAGGTTAATTGTCTCCATTTTGCAATACAAACGAACTACAAATATTGAGAAATATTAAGTAAATTGGCGATCGCAGCAATCGGGATCGGGCGATTAGCTTGGCGTTCTCTGTCCGTTCGATGCAAAATATCGCTGCAACTATACTGCTTAGGTCATCTAAAATTGCGGTATCCCTGCGGACAGATTTTAGTAAAAGCTGTCATTCTTGGTTTTTGAGCTGGGGAAGGGCTAGAAAACAAGGTATTCCCGAACTCTGTCCTGAAACCGGCGCTGCGGGCATGATGCCACTGTCCAGGGAGAATTATCGAACGCATCACGGGGCTAACTATGCTGCTTGTTTACCAAATCTGTTGCATTGTGGGTGGCATTTTCGTGGTTTTGGCGGCGGTTGGCGGTCTCGATGGGGTTGAGTTTGAAACGGAGTTTGAGGCTGATCTTGAAGTCAGCGATCGCGCACCAGACCAGGAGCGATCGCTCTGGAGTCGGGCCCGCCGTCCGCTGCGGTGGCTGCCCATTTTTACGCTGCGATTTTGGACGTTTGGCATTGCTTTCTTTGGGTTGGCGGGGTGGCTGCTGTCGGTGATGAATGTGGCGGCAACGCCCACGTTGGCGATCGCCAGTTTGCTCGGTATTGTATGCGGCGGTGGCGTAGCGATGGCGCTGCGTCAATTGCGGAAACGAAATATTGACAGCCTGGTGCGGTCTGCGGATTACGTCGGGCTGTCGGGCATTGTCGAAATTCCTTTTGATGCCAACAGTCGCGGCAAGATTCAGCTTCGGGTGCGGGGTATCACCATTGGTCTGATGGCAATGACAGATAATCCAAACGGCTTTGAAGCTGGCGATCGCGTCTTTGTGGTCAGCACTGCCAATAATCGGGTCTGGGTCATTGCCGAACAGGATGCGATCGGGGATGATTCAAAGCCGTTTATCCCTTAACAGCCCCAGGTGCCGGTTTTTCACAGCGTTTCCAACGGCTTACCAGTTTCTAGGAGGGCACGTCCAGAATGGGTGGCGGTGATTTTGAAGACATTTTTGTCGCGACTGGCTTAGGTTCCAGGATTGATTGTGAAGATTGAGGTTTTTGCGCTATGACACATCCACGCTTGGTTCTAGAGGCGATCGGAGCGATGCCATCGCTCCCCGCCACGCAATCCATTGTTCAGGTTCCTTCTAATCCACCCCCCGCTCGACGAAATGAGCAAATTAGCACGGCTCTGCCGATCGCCCTTGCGGTGTTCTTTGTCATCCTGGTGGTTTGGTTTCTCAACAGTTTTCTGCGAATTTGTAACCCAAACGAAATTTTGATTTTATCGGGACGCAAGCATCGCACCAAAGACGGGCAAGAGATGGGCTATCGCGTCATTTTTGGCGGACGAGTGATTGCGATTCCGATTCTCGAAACGGTAAAACGCATGGACATGACTACAATCCCCGTGCCAGTGGAAGTGAAGAATGCTTACTCAAAAGGGGGAACGCCGCTGCACATCCAGGCGATCGCCAATGTCAAAATTTCTAGCGATCGCCAAATTGTTGGCAATGCGATCGAACGCTTTTTGGATCACGACCAAGCTGAAATTACCCGCGTCGCCCGCGAGACCCTAGAAGGCAATTTGCGTGGCGTCGTTGCCCTGCTCACCCCTGAGCAAATCAATGAAGACCGGCTAGAGTTTGCCGAGCAGATGGCTAGCAATGTCTCCAAAGATTTAGTCAAATTGGGGCTACACATCGATACCCTTAAAATTCAAAGCGTGTCGGATGAAGTCGAGTATCTGAGTTCCATCGGGCGGCGACGCATTGCCCAAATTATCCGCGATGCCGAAATTGCCGAATCCGATGCCTTGGCCGAAGCTGAAGGCATCGAAGCCGAATGCCAGCAGCAGTCAGAAATTGCTGAAAAACAGGCTACAGCGATCATTCAGACCAAACAAAATGAACTGCGGAAAATTACGGCTGAGCTAGAGCAACAGGCTAAATCAGAAGAGGAGCGCACCACAGCCGCCGGACAAGAAGCCCGTGCCCGCGCCGAGCAGTTGCTCCAGTCTGTTCGGGCGGAGTTAGAACGTCTGCGCCTGGAAGCGGAGGAGGTCATGCCTGCGGAAGCCGATCGCCAAGCAAAGGAATTGCAGGCGCGGGGGCGAGCGGCCGCCCTTGCTGAAAATGCTAAAGCAACGGCATTGGTCAATGAAATGCTGAACCAAGTCTGGAAGGACACGGGGGCTGATGCGTCCCAAGTGTTCCTCATTCAGCAAATTGAGATGGTGCTGCGCGAGGCGGCTGACATTCCTGGGCGTGTGACATTGAAAAATATCAACGTGATTGACAACGGCAATGGGAAAGCGATCGCTAGTTTGGCCAATGCTTACCCCGAAATGGTGCGTCAGTTTCTCGATCGCGTTGATCAAACTTTAGGATTGGACGTGACCGGAACGCTCACCCGTGCCCAAGCCCCCCAAAGCGAACCCTCCATCGCTGCGCCCGCCACATCCGCAACGCCATCTACCCGATCGACTCACCCCTACACCACCGAGGAGACCGAATCATGACCGGAATTGTCGTTGTTATTTTGGGGCTACTGGGGCTAGGAACCGGAGCCACCGTTTTTATCATTCGCAATTTGTACTACGTTTGCCAACCGAGTGAGGTTTTGATTTTTGCGGGAGGAACACGATCGGTTGGCGACGGTCGCCAGGTTGGGTATCGCTTGGTGAAGGGGGGCAGCAGCCTGCGGACACCGCTGATTGAGCGGGCCCTGCGGATGGACTTGACCAACATGATTATTGAATTGCGCGTGTCGAATGCGTACTCAAAAGGCGGGATTCCGCTGGCTGTAGAGGGCGTGGCTAATATCAAAATTGCTGGGGAAGAACCGACCATTCACAATGCTATTGAGCGATTGTTGGGCAAAAGCCGCAAGGAGATTGAATCGATCGCCAAGGAAACCTTAGAAGGCAATCTACGCGGCGTGTTGGCTAGCCTCACCCCCGAACAGGTCAACGAAGACAAGATGGCTTTTGCTAAGAGCTTGCTGGAAGAAGCGGAAGACGATTTGGAATGTATGGGATTGGTGCTGGATACGCTACAAATTCAGAATATCTCTGATGATGTGCGCTACCTAGACTCCATCGGTCGCAAACAAAGCGCTGACCTATTGCGCGATGCTCGTATCGCTGAGGCCCAAGCCCGGGCCGAATCGGCGATTAAAACCGCAGACAATGAACGGAAGACCGCGCTCAAGCGGCTTGATCGGGATATTGCGATCGCCCGTGCTGAAGCTGAACGCCGCATCCAAGATGCCATGACCCGCCGAGAGGCCCTGATTGCTGAATCTGAAGCCGAAATTGCCGCTGAAGTTGCCCGCACCCAAGCCGAAGTACCTGTGCAGCAGGAACGCATCAAACAAGCTGAGCAACAGCTTCAAGCCGATGTGGTCGCGCCGGCTGAAGCTGAATGCAAACGAGCGATCGCCCAAGCCCAAGGGAATGCCGCTAGCATCATTGAGGATGGCAAAGCTCAGGCTGAAGGAACCCGCCAACTGGCCGAATCCTGGAAGAGTGCCGGAGCCAATGCCCGCGAAATTTTCTTACTGCAAAAATTAGAGGTTCTGCTGAAAACCCTCAGCCGCACGGTTCCAACTGTGGATGTGCAAAATGTGACCGTCATTGACAGCGACAATGGCAGCACGGCGGCAAAACTGGCCTCGTTTAATGAACAACTGCGCTACTCAACGGGCATTGATCTGGGGCGCACGGTGCAAAACTGGACGCAAGCTTCACCCGCAAGCCCTACCAACCTGCGATCGCAGCCCTCAGACAACGCCTCCGGCTCCAATGCTGCTATGGGTTTCTCGCTGCCATCTAGCCCAGAGCGTCCCCGTTCTGGGGCCCCGGCTCCCGGTTCGCCTCCTGATTTGGCTCCAATCGTTGACACCAACACAAAAGCGCGGGTACAAGCGGTTCTAAATCAGATGGCATACGACCAGATGAGCGCCTATCAGGCTGAGCAAACGATGCACCAGGTGATTCAAAACAACGATCGCCTCAAGCGACAGCTTAAAAGCGCCTTGTCTGCCGGTGGAGATGCCGCTATTAAAATGATTTTCGAGCATCCCCTGGTTCACATTCCCACCAAAATGGTCGAAGCCTGGCTAGCCGAGGGCGATCGCTAGTTCCCAATCGTCTCTGCCATCCCTAGCCTCCCAGCCCTGTGGGTCAGGAATTCTCGTTTTGGATTGTCCGGGTATTTCCAAGACAATCTCGTAATGAGCATTGCCAGGCGGCGTCTATGAAGAATGCGGATGGAGCTACCCACGGTGCGATCGCACTGAGCAGAAGCGATCGCACTGAGCCTGACAAAGCTCCTGCATAAAGCTCCTGTATATGGAAACCGCACAGGACTTTAGGCGGTTAGGCGATGGAGCGTCTAGTGGCAAGTTCGTCAAAAATGATTACATGATGAAGACCACGACCAGACGATGGAGAGAGCAGGACTCTCGACCCTTTCAGTGATGAGCGTTTAGCGAGTGCTGTCAGTCAACCAAGCGCGGCCGATCAGCATGGAACGCCATCGGTTCCAGCCTGACAAACCTAGCTACTGACATTAATGAGTGGTCAGACCTGAATCAGCCTTTGTTGATGGCTTCAGCGCAGAGCCGAGCAGCCATGCTCCATGCTTCCGTTCCGCCCACTGCTGAAAATAGCGATCCCGACATTTGATCCCGGTGTCGGTTTTGCCGTAGATTGTCCTACTATCACCGTCTACAAATCAACATCAGGCTAGGAACCGCCCGCCATCCAATTCGCGAATGCGCCATGGGGGACACAAACCTGGTAGATTTGAGCGAGAGCAAGCAACACAACTAAGTAAGATTTAGCACGATGAAAGTCCTAGTTATTGGTGGCGACGGCTATTGCGGTTGGGCAACGGCCCTGTATCTCTCAAATCGCGGCTATGAGGTCGGTATTTTGGATAGCCTAGTGCGTCGTCACTGGGATATGCAGCTCTGCACTGAAACCCTAACGCCGATCGCGCCGATTCAGCAACGGATTCAGCGCTGGAAAGACCTAACAGGCAAGTCCATTGATCTCTTCGTTGGCGACTTGACTGATTATGACTTTCTCAGTAAAGCCATGCACCAGTTTGAGCCGGAAGCCGTCGTTCACTTTGGCGAACAGCGATCGGCCCCCTTCTCCATGATTGACCGCGAACATGCTGTGCTGACTCAAGTGAACAACGTCGTCGGTACGCTCAACTTGCTCTACATTATGCGTGAGAGCTTCCCAGACTGTCACTTGGTGAAATTGGGCACGATGGGTGAATATGGAACCCCCAATATCGACATCGAAGAAGGCTACATCACTATTGAACATAACGGTCGTAAAGACACTCTGCCCTATCCAAAACAGCCGGGTTCTTTCTACCACCTCAGTAAAGTCCACGATTCACACAATATCCACTTTGCCTGCAAAATTTGGGGACTTCGCGCTACCGACCTCAACCAAGGCATTGTGTATGGGGTGCTGACGGAAGAAACGGGCATGGATGAGCTGCTAATCAACCGTCTGGACTATGATGGCGTGTTTGGCACTGCCCTCAACCGTTTCTGTGTTCAGGCGGCGATCGGTTTTCCGCTGACGGTGTATGGCTCCGGTAGTCAAACCCGTGCCATGCTTGACATCCGCGACACGGTGCGCTGTGTGGAGTTGGCGATCGCCACTCCAGCTAACCCTGGCGAATTCCGCGTCTTCAACCAGTTCACCGAAATGTTTAGCATTAACGACATTGCCCTGATGGTTAAAAAGGCAGGAAATGCCATGGGCTTAAATGTTGAAGTCAACAGCATCGACAACCCACGGGTCGAAGCTGAGAAACACTACTTCAATGCCAAGAATACTAACCTGCTGGATCTAGGACTCCAACCGCATTTTTTGTCGGATTCCTTGCTCGATTCCTTGCTGAACTTCAGCATTAAGTATAAGAGTCGAATAGATGAAGCGCAGATTCTACCCACAGTTTCCTGGCGGCGCTAGCTGAATGATTGGGTATGACTTTGGGATGGGATAGGGGCGATCGCATGGAAATAGCTCCCATGGCAGTAGCCGTTTGGCTCAGGACATGGGATTTTGGGTGAGACGGCTTAGCCATTCCGCAAAAAATTCCTAAGCTCTCTGCTTAGCGCCCCGTTCCGTCTACTGTCGCTATCCTCACTCCTTCCAAGGCGCTATTGCGCAGAAATAACTGACACTATTCCTCCCCTTTAAAAACGACGGCAGCGGTGATGAGGCAAAGGGTCTGGTGACTTTTGCATAATGTATAGCCCTAGACGCAGGTCTTCTGAACAGACCTGGCTGACGTTATTGAATATGAGCTTAACTGTTCTCCACTTCTAGCTGACTCAAAATATGCGAATTGCCCTGTTTACCGAAACGTTTTTGCCCAAAGTTGACGGTATTGTGACTCGCCTCAAGCATACCGTCGATTATCTTCAGCGCTTTGGTGACCAGGTGCTTATCATTTCGCCGGATGGTGGGCTGACTGAGTATAAAGGGGCCCAGATTTATGGCGTTCCGGGTTTTCCGCTGCCCCTCTATCCTGAACTCAAACTAGCGCTGCCCCGTCCATCCATTGGGCAAATTATCGAAGACTTTCAGCCGGACTTGGTTCATGTGGTGAACCCGGCAGTGCTGGGCTTGGCCGGGCTATTTCATGCCAAAAATCTGAAAGTGCCGCTTGTGGCGTCTTACCATACCCATTTGCCCAAATATTTAGAGCATTACGGCTTGGGAATGCTAGAGGGCGTGATGTGGGAACTGTTAAAGGTGGCCCATAATCAAGCTGAAGTGAACCTTTGTACCTCAACGGCAATGCAGCAGGAGTTGACGACTCACGGCATTGAACGAGTGAAGGTGTGGCAGCGGGGTGTTGATACTGAGCTGTTTCAGCCTCACTGGGTTCGCCATGAGATGCGATCGCGCCTGACCCAAGGGCATCCCGACAGTCCGCTACTGCTCTATGTGGGTCGGCTGTCTGCCGAGAAAGAAATCGATCGCATTCGTCCTGTCCTCGATGCTATCCCCAATGCGCGGCTAGCCCTAGTTGGAGATGGCCCCTACCGGCAGGAACTTGAAAAACATTTTGAAGGTACGCCGACCTATTTTGTTGGCTATCTGCAAGGCGAGGAACTCGCGTCTGCCTTTGCTTCGTCCGATGCGTTTGTATTCCCATCACGCACTGAAACCCTAGGATTGGTGCTGCTAGAAGCGATGGCAGCCGGTTGCCCTGTGGTGGCTGCTAACTCTGGCGGTATTCCTGACATTGTGACCAATGGCGTCAATGGGCACTTGTTTGATCCGAGGGATGATAATGGAGCGATCGCCGCCACTCAGCGCTTGCTAGCCCAGCGATCCGAATGCGAAACCCTGCGGCAGAATGCCCGCCAAGAAGCCGAAAAATGGGGATGGGAGGCAGCTACTCGCCAACTTCAGGCATTTTATCGAGATGTGTTGAACGGGCAAGCGACGCTACCGACAGCGGCCTGATCGGATCAGGCTTGATTGTTTAGGAACGGTTCAAGGAACGTCAAAACGGCGCGGTTAAATGCATCTGGCTCGACCAAGAAACACCAGTGATTGCCGGGAAGGATCTGCGATCGCATCTGTTTTAGGTAGGTGAAGTAGGGCCGGGTTTGCCATGCCATGCGGTTCAGTCCCTGCTCTGGCAACAGCAGCAGCGTAGGAATGGCGATCGCGTTCGTCAGTCCATCCGTTTTGAGAATGTCATCAAAGACCCCATCGCGGGCTTGGGTCGTAAACTTACTGCCCCAGGCTCCATCCGGCTTTGGCTCTAAACCAAACTGCACCACCTGCTGTTGCAGCGCACTCCAGCCCCGATATTGCTTCATGCCCTTGGCAAACTGCTCGGCGGCGGCGTAGTTAGGAAACGGGCCCATTGCTCGAATAAACGGCAAAGTTCGGTACAGGATCGGAATCGTGAGCCGCATCCAGCCCGGCAACTTGCCGACAAAGAACGGATCAACCAGCACCAAGCTGCGGATGCGATCGCTCTGCTGCGCCCAAACCAGGGCTATCTTGCTCGACCAGGAATGGGAAACTACATGCGCCGAATCCCAACCGAGATGATCCATCAGCGCCTCTAAGTCGGGAATAATGTCTTGGCTGCTATACCCCTGAGCGGGTTTATGGCTATTGCCATGGCCGCGTAAATCGGGTGCCACCCAATGGATGCGATCGCTCGCCATTGCCAACGACTGCCAGACCAGTCCGTGATCGCCCAGCCCATGCAGCAGCAGTACCGGTTCACCGTCCGTACCCCACTGCCGATAGGTCAGAACTCCGCTAGCGAGCTGCATTTCCGCCGCCCCGTTGTGCGGCCCAGAAGACTGAGGGAACGATTGGGAGTTTGCCATCACACCCACCCTAAACGTCACTCTCAGCATACTGGCATCCCATGAACTGATGAAGTCCAATGCCTGCGGCTGGACTCAACGCGATCGCTGATGAGGATGGTGTGCGGTGTGGGCACATCACACCGTCAAAAATCCTTCCATGAATACAACTACCCAGCCAATCAGCAAATAAAGTTAACAAATTAATGCGAACTGATCTCAGCAAGGTATGATGAACTCAACCGAGATTACACCGATGTTGTCAGCACGGTTCATTTTCGCTATCGTCGCCTGCTAACTCTAGCCGCATTAGACGACCTGCCCGCAGCCGTAGATTGGCGCAATCAGCGTCAGTTTTTTAGGTCACCGTCAGATTCGGCGTGGAGATGAACTCGGTTAATTTCCGGCTGCGGTCGCCCTGTTGTACAGATGAAACCCTTGATGGTCGTCTTTTGACAGCATGGTTAGCAATTGCTAAAAATTGAAAACAATTTTCAATATTTGTTATCACTTATTGTTACTCAGGATGAAGCTTATGGTTGCCTTACGCGATCGCTCCGTCGATCTCTTCGACTACACCGGATCTATTCTTAACCTCCGGTACAAATCCAACGGTTCAGTGAAAGCCATTGAGTTGGCCCATGGGTCAAGAACCCTCTTTATTAAAATTGATAAATCGCTGCGCCGTTCTCTTGCCGTTGAACTGCAGCCAGGGATGGCGGTTCGCATCGCAGGCGATTGTAAGCTGGATAAATACGGGTTTCCAAAACTAAAGGGCGATCGCCTCTGGGTGTTAACTGCACCCCACTCATTACCAGCGGATGGTCGGGTCAATCCATCATCCTCAGTTGCGCAATTGGAGGATCACCGACACAGCCCGGCAGCCCATGGGGTATCTTCTCCGCCCTGCCCATCGCCTACAAAACCAACCCAGGCATCACCTGAAGCAACTATTTTGGTTTGCCGGAAATCAACGTGCAAGAAACGAGGGAGCCTGGCTATTTGTGCGGCGATAGAATCAGCCATTCGTGACCGCGAACATGCTGGAAAAGTGAACGTCAAGCAGGTGGGTTGCTTAAAGCGCTGCAAAGCTGGGCCAAACCTGGTTTTCCTGCCGGACAAAACTCGCTATAGCGAGGTGAGTCCACGGGATGTTCCCAACTTGTTGGATCAACATTTACAGTAATTCGGCTGTAGATTAATCCGTTGATGAGGGCGATCGCGCTAAGCTAGCAAATGTTGCCGACATGTTCGTTTTGTGCGATCGCCCCTAATTCCCAGCGTGGCGACTGACAGTGCGGTTTCTCCGTTAGAAAGATCACCCTGCCAAAACGCGCGCCAGCATTGGTGTGAATATTCACAATGACGCCCATAAACGCCCCCCTAGTCTCACTACTCTATCCATTCGCCGATCTCGCTGAAACCCGCATTCCTTGGTTTAAAAACGAGGATTCTGAGTAACCCTTAGAAAGGTTGTGAGGCAAAAGGTCTGGCGACTTTTGCGTAATGGATAGAGTTTCACGACCAGGGAGTATTCCAGCCTTGCAGCCCTCTCCCCAAATCTCTCTTCCAGGGAAAGCGATCCGTGACGCAAAAGTTCTTAAACCTCCTAGTCCTACCTTCCAAAACTAGATGGTTGAAGAACAGCGGCAACGGCCATGATGCAAATAGCCTGGCGACGTTCGCATAATGGATAGCAGAGGAAGAGAGACTTTAAATCCGCTCTTCTTCTCCTGTTTTGGGATACTCAGTACGCACCTGGTGATGCCTTTTAGGGCTGTTCGCTTTCTAAATCCCCACTTCCAAAGGACTTTAACACCAGTCTTCCCAAAGGATTAGGGGGATTCAGGGAAAGCAATGCCGCCCTTGAGAACGAAACTGTGTGTACGCAGCCCTGCTTTGGAGAAGGGGCTGTGGACAAGGGTAAAATGCAACAGTGGGATGTATTCTATTCCCAGAGGTTCAGAAAGTTTTGCTCCAGTCTCACTCCACAGGGATGTTTGCCACTGTTTGGCACCACAGCATTCCCTTGTACAATCCTTTTCATTAAGTCTGAGTTTAAGCCACATGAAAGAGTTAGACACCACTAAAACCACTTCCCTGCTGAATCTCATTATGGAATTTGAGTTGGCGGGAGTAGTGCGCTACACCCACTATTCTTTAATGGTGACAGGGCCCAATCGCATCCCTATTGTGGATTTTTTCAAAGCGCAGGCGGCGGAGTCCCTGACCCATGCCCAGCAAGTTGGCGAAATCTTAACCGGGTTGGAGGGGCATCCCAGCCTCAAGATTGCCACGATTGAAGAAACGTTTCAGCATACGGTAAAAGACATTTTGCAGGAGAGCTTAAACCACGAGCAGAAAGCGCTCAATCTTTACAAAGATTTGCTGACCGTTGTTGAAAATGCCTCGATTTATATTGAGGAATTTGCACGAAATATGATTGGGCAAGAAGAAATGCATAATCTGGAAATCAAGAAAATGTTGCGTGATTTTAGCTAGGCGACATGGCTCATAAGGCTTATCTTTCCTGTGTGAGCTGCTGATCGGTTGGCGATTCTTTGAGCCATCACGGAGGTATGGATAGGCACAAAAGTCAGTGGCGATCGCTCTACATCACTTCCGCATTGTTGTTACAGGGCGGCTAGTGAGTAGAGCGATCGCTTTTCCATTAGAGAACCGGCGCAGACACTCCGTTGAATGCGCTTATCTCCATTCACATCTCTATTAGGCTTGCTACAGTCTTGAGCGCCAAGGCTAGGGGGATGAAAGAACAGGCTTTGAGTGATGGACGGGAGCATGTCACGTTTGCAAATCCCTGTATTGCCCTCATCCCCCACCCCCCTTCGACAAGCTCAGGACAAGCTTCTCCAATATTGGGAGAAGGGGAGAAAAACCGCTCAAAGTCCCTCTCCCAAGATTGGGAGAGGGATTTAGGGTGAGGGCGTAAAGGTGACATGCACCCTGATGGACTGCTTCAGCGTGCCCCGCTAGATTTCAGCAACTGCCCGCTCTATCAATCGCCGGGCCAGGGTCTGAGTTCCAGTATGTTCGTAATATTTACAGAAAATATCTAGAAATGCAGCAACGTAGTCAAACTTATCCTTAGAAATGTCAACAAACTTTTCTAGGCTATCGACAACCCGCTCCGGCGTTAGATTCTTGGATTGAACGAATCCATTCATCCAACCCTGCACCGATTCCATACTTTCTGTTATGAAGTTGAGCTGACTGCGATCGCTGTCGCCAGGGATTGAGTCACTTACTTTTTTGAACGTGGGATGCTTATTTAATTCGGATGGAGAGAGGGACTTCAGGGTTTGTAGCCCCTGCGCCGCAAAGCTCGGCCCCAGCGGAATTAGCCCATCAAAGCAGACGAGTGCCGCCATGCGCATCAGTGATTCGCCGCTGTAGTCAGAGAGCGATCGCAAGAAATCGCCAATACTATCGCCCGGAATCCCGTTAATCTGGCAAAATGCCACCAACTCCACCACCAGCTTGACGCAGAGATCAATACTCTGCGCCTTCTCTGGTTTGGGCGACAGATTTTTTAGCACGCCTAAGAACGAAATATCTTGACCAATTTTGTTAGCCATTGCCGCTGTCCCTAGCGCCCCCGATGCCGCATCGACCGTTTGGTAAAGCCACAGCGCCCGCTGATACCCCTGAGACTTATCATTAAACAGCGTGACCGCCCGTTTACCAATCTGCTGCACTAAGGCCGGATCGGTTTCGCGAGTGACGGTGCGAATAGTATTGTCAAACCCGACTAGATTATCCCACTGCTTGGGCACGACAAAATCCAGCGCCCGCAGCGCCATGACCGTCACACCACCGGTGGGTAAATCATCCACCAACTTATAAATGGGTTTGCTCACAGTTGTCTCCTTTGTTCTGTGTGGGCGAGCATTCACACCAATGCCTTAGTGTGCTTTAATCGACGGCCGCAGTCAGCCGTAATTCAGACGGTTAATGCCGACTATCTACTCCGACAGTCGTGCTAACCCAGCTACGTCAAATTTTTCTAGCCATGCGACCCGATCGCTCCGAACAAAGGAATCATCACGGGACTGCACCTTCACCTGAAAGCGATCGCTCACTAAAATGGCTGTCTGCTGTGAGCCAATGTCTACAGCGGGGTACCCAGCAATCTGCTCCGTACTGTCTGCAAACTTCTGAGCCGCCTCGGGGTTGCTAACCGTATCATTGATGGACAGCATCGCAACCGTGGTTCCCTCTTGGTTTAGCTTATATTCCGCAAACCCGCTCTTCTCCTGGGCCGGTACAACATCGTAGCCAGCGATCGCCGCCGGAAAAAATTTATTAAATTCGCCACCGGCGATCGCCGCATCAGACACCGCCGCCGGTGCATTCCGACCAGTCGTTTCTTGCTGAACCTGATCGTAGGGCGAAACCTCCGGCGGCCCTAGGCTACACGCCGACACGAACAGCAGAGTGCTGAGCAGCACTGACGCTATCAACCGATGCCACGACCTCGCAATCATACCGGTCTCCTTTTGAATACTTTTGAACGTAGCGGTTAGGTCACTACTGAACTTAGAACTGAACTCAGACAAACGTATTGCAGCGCTTCAGATGAGCTGCGTTGCCCAATCTGCCACCCTCTGCCAGGTTTTTTCACGGATCTACGAACATCGGCGGGCAATCGCGGACGACAGGAAACCGCTAGAACGCCCTGCCATCGAGAAAATGGATCGCCTAGTTGCCTAGAGGATTGTTGTTCGCCGTCCGAATCACCGCCGATGGTTTAGAATAGGCTTCTATAAATTTCTCCAAATGTTTCCGAATGCATAGGGCTGAAACGGTTCAATTAAACTAGGAACTACGAATCGGACAAACTATGTCTAGATTATCAAGATTCGCATCTTAAACATCTTCCTGAAGAGCGATCGTATAGTGTAGGATTCCGCCGATTCTAGTAGGCAGAATTAGGACGATGCATTCGTCAACACTGTTCCACCGCCATCCATTAGACCACAACTTAGACTACCGCTATGATGAGTCCAGGCTGCTTGTGGGTGCCGACCGCGTGATTTTATCCAACTTGACAATGAACTAGCTCATAGCAGAATACGTTGGCTATGAACTGTGGCAGTTTATCCGGCTGTCCTTTAGCGATAAAGATTATTGCCTGCGTATTTGCACTACGGTGAGCCATGGTGAGGTTGTTGCAGATCGACATCATTTGTAATAAAACGATGCTAGCCGACTAACAAAAGATTCTTTTATGGGCGCGAAAATCGCTCCCCCAAAGGATTTCAGGTAATGTAGGGATCAGGTTTCCTGACTCTTGCAATGGTTACGGTTTAGCCGGTTTTGTCGGTCAACCAGCAGAACAACAATAACGCCAGCCTACGATTCACTAGCCTCCGCAACCAGTCGCTGATGCGATCAGGGCGATCGTCCATTACCTTGCATGGTGCATCCTCTCAGGGAGTACGAATCTGATGATTTTGCCCGGAATGCTGGGCACTCTGAGAGTATAAAGCCTTACCCCTCAACTAATCACAGTGCAGAATTACCATGCTAGCTCCTATCGTTCTCGTTGACCCGCATTTGGCACAAACGCCCGATGCTCCATCCACTGGGTTACCCAGAAATCTATCGCCTTGGATGATATCGTCAGGGTTGCTGCTCGTGGTGCTGGCAGTTGTGATTGCGGTTGGAAAGCATAAATATGAGAAACTCTCGAAAGAGAAGCGGTTTGAAGAATTTAAGAATCGGGAACTCCAGAAAAAGCTAAAATTGGCGCTACAAACCATTAGCAAGATGGAGCGCAATCCTGACCTGATCCATTCTAGGGAGTTCAATCTAGACTATCTGAGAATGCGAATGGAGGAGGAGCAGTTTAAGTTTGCAATTGTGAACCAACTTAAGATCAAAGTTAAAGAAAAAATTAAAGTTGCGCTGCGTCCGGGGCATGCCGATCGCGGTGGTGGCATTGTCGGCATTGCTAATACGGGGCGGCTCATTGATGAAATTTTTGATGTAGAGTATGACCTCAAAATTGGCGATAAGCGCGCAAAGCGAGTTTTATTTCGAGTACAAATCAAGTTAACAAAATTACCCACTCAGCGAACCTCTGAAACCACCGATCAGATTATTGAGTGTTTGACAAAGTATATGAGTCCTAGTGGCGATGACGATCGCTGGCAGCCAGTTATTCAAAGTAAGATAGCTTTGATTCACTGGGATCAAAAAGCAAAGCCAACTCCGCTACTGGTGCTGGAGCAATCGAATGATGGCGCAAATGTAACCTATCGCACAACGCGCATGGCTGGAAACCAACAGCCCGCGCGCCAGGTTACTCGTCAAAAGTGATGCGTGAATGATGCAAATCTCAGTCGCGGATTCAAGGCGTACTCGCTAGAATGGGCATAGCGATCGCAGTCTGAACTAGCTGGCTCGCGCTATGGTTCAGACGCTCCTAAACCGCTACCTTATGGGCAAGGTAAGACCTGAATTGAGATAGGTTTAGATTGGGTTTTTGCCTCGCCTTTGCCATTGCCCCCGTGCACTTCCAATCAGCCATGCTGTGATGTCGCCGGTCATTGAGAGGATTGGTTGTTTCCAGCATTGTGACCTTATCTTCATGCAATCATGAGCAGATTCAATAGCAAAACCGTTAGCTATATTCTCTGGGCACTCTGGCCTGCCATGGGTCTAGCCGGAATGCATCGGTTTTACAATAAGCGTTATGCATCAGGTATTCTCTGGCTGTTTACATTCGGTCTATTCGGTGTTGGGCAAATTATTGATTTGTTTGTCATTCCCGATATGGTGGATCAGCACAATGCAAAAGTACGTGCCCAGTTGGGAATGTCGTCCTACGGAGTTCCGCTGCCACAGACGACCCCTGCGGAGGTTGTGGTTTCGACTCCTCCCCAAAAGCCGCCAACGGTTGATCAGTGGATGATTGAATTTACCAGAGCTGCAAAACGACGCAACGGTCATCTGTCGGTGACTCAAGCTGTTCTGGATACAGGCTGTACATTTGAGGAAGCCGAAAAGGTGTTCAAACGGATGTTGAAAGCGGGCTATGTGGATATTAAGAATGAGCCTAGCACCGGAGTTGTGATATACGAGTTTCCTCAACTGTAGTGCGATCGCTCAGCCCGCAAGTTGCACTGAGTAAAAACCTTAGCCCGTCAATGTATTGCAGACTAAGTATTGCAGACTAAGCCTTTAATTTTGAGGTTCTGCCGCTTGCCAGAAATGAATTTTGGTCTATCGTTGCACGGGCGATCGCGCCCTATGCGGCTAGGTAGTCCTCTCTTGGTACGGATTTTGGGCGTTGCCAGCTACTTGGCACTAGCTGAAAGCGAGCCAATGTCGCAGTAGACATCTCAGAAGACACTTTAGAGAGGACATAGGTTTGTGAGTAGCGAAGCCGTCTTACAAAAATCCCTTATCCTAAACAAAATGGCTACTGCCGCTTCAAGAATTTGGTGAACCGCCATCGATAAAGATTTTTGACAGTGTGGGCGACACCCACACTGTCAAAAATCTTTATATGAATACTACCCGTTGCTCGACACAAGAAATAGCCCGCTCTCAGTGCCGTAGCACTGCGAAGGGCTTTGGACAGGGGTTAGCTGCGGATTGGCACGACGTTCAACCAGGAGAGAGGACAATTCAGTTCTGATGCCCTGCGCCCCCAAAAGCCGCTATGCCATGTTGCGTTCGATCGCCCAGCGAGCCAGCTCCGTCCGGTTATGTAGCCCCGTTTTGCCTAGCATATTGCTGACATGACTTTCGATAGTGCGCTGACTCACATTGAGACCTTCCGCAATCTCTCGGTTTGCCATACCGCGCGCAACATACTGCACCACTCGCAGCTCAGTCGGCGTTAACTCCACATCAAAGGGAACATCAATTGTTGGGGCATTGTCTCCGCGTGGGTCTTTACCTGCCAATCGTTCACCTTGCTTTAGTGAAGCCTCAACCTGAGCCACCAGCTCTTCTGGCTCAAAGGGTTTCACCATATATACATCGGCTCCGGTATTTAGCCCTTTTACCTTATCCTGACTTTGCCCTTTGGCTGATAGGAATAGTACGGGAATCCAACTGGTGCGCTGATCTCTACGGACGTGTTCAACAAATGCATACCCGTCCATTTCTGGCATCATTACGTCGCAGATAATCAAGTCAGGTAGGTTATCGTCTAAAACCTCCAAGGCTTCGCGCCCATTTTCTGCTGTAATGACTTCGTATCCACGAAACTCTAAATAATCTTTCACCAAAAGAATCAGGTTGGGATCATCATCAATGAGCAACAGCCGTTTCTGTTCTCCTGTACCGCCTTCTTTCATGCTCTCTCACCGCCGTGCCTAAGGGTTGACTCAAGTGAACCTCATTGTGAACGAAATGGGGAATCACTATCAATGAATGCTCAACAGCTCAATTTCTGGCTGCTTTTGCAGTAGTCTGGGGACTTTGGGCTGGGCAGTGGGCGATCGCTACGGCCGAATTCTGCGTGACCAACATTGAGCGCATTTCCTACTGCCAGCACCTATTTTCACGATTCTACATCTGAAGGTTTACGTCATCGATACACCAATGCGGGTCAAAAATTGGCGCTTAGGGAGAGTTGATGGACTCGACATCCTCAGCCGGAAGATACCGTCTCAATCCGATTCCAGCCATAACGCTACAAGTCCTCTGAACGAATGCCCCTGACTATGAATGAAAAAGCGCTTGGAATGGATTGATCAAACTCCCGTAAAACTTCTGATGTAGTAGTTCACGCCTTATGGTAAGTTGTAGCGTTAATCAATATACAAATATTAACGCTTCATTCAGGTGGCAGGCCCGACTTTTCGTTTTTCTTGACCTGATGCTGGGTATCCGTTTTTGCTTCCTGGTTTCCTAGCTGGTTGTTCACTCTCTACGGGAATTAAAATACAGCGTCAGACAACAGGGGGCAGTGAAATTAAGGACATGGAATCAATAAGCGTTGCCGGACGATCGCGCTATTCAGGCATTGATGGGTTCTGCGATCGACATAGGGTGGTGAGCAAAGGCGTACTCTTCAACGATTTGGTTGCCAATCAAATGGTCTTGAATGATGCGCTCAATGACATCAGGGGTCGCGCTGTGATACCACACCCCATCCGGATAAACCAGCAGGATTGGGCCAGCCTGGCATACTCGCAGGCAGTTAGCCTTTGTGCGAAAAATCGATAGTTCAGAGTCAGCGATCGCAGAATCTAGTTTCAATTCATTCAATCGCTGCTTCAGATAGTTCCAAGATTCAAGGCTAGCGGCTTTATCGCAACATTTGGGTTTAGTTTGGTCAGCACATAGAAATACATGGCGCTGAATTGTGAGGATGCCCAGATGTTGGATGCAGGCTTCGGTCGGTTGAGACAGTGCTGACGGTTGAGATGATAGATCTGGTGAGGTCATGGCTGCATTTTATAAATGAAATCAATGAAATATTTGGCAGGGCTGGGCAATGGTCGGGCAACGGTTGAGCAAATGAATCAGAAGGTTTGACAAGTGCTATCGATGGCCAGCCGCTTGTGCAAAGAGGTATTGCGTTGGGTTCTCTGGCTAAGTGTCTAGCTTGAGGCTCCATTGTCGGCGGCGTTCATGGAAGAACGGTTTACTATGCCTACACCATTAAAAATTTTTGCCACTAGGAGAACCAGCCCAATCATCTAACCCGATGTGCCCGGCTGTTGGCTACTGCTACCTTAGCAAGGCGATCGCACTGTTTTCCAACGCCATAGCTTCAGTTTTTGTAAGGGCTAAGCGATTGCACCCATTCCTAACGCTGCCACTACAAGGGCGATCGCTTCTGTCCATTCCACAGTTGCCCCGTAGCTGTCGCCCGTATGCCCGCCAAGCTGCTGCCCCAGCCAACTGGCGACTAGCGGCGCAATGAGTCCTCCAATGCCTAAGCATAGCGGCATCAGCCAATCAACAGAATGGGCGTGCAGCGGCCAAGCACAGACCCCTAACAATAGCAACAAACTGGGCACGGTATCCCAGCCCGATCGCATGGTGGACTGATGAATTGAGCCTTTCCCTTCGGCTTTGAGGTAGGGATAGTAGGCGATCGCCACCTGCTGCCCCCAGCGCCCCCAGCCTGCCGCCACCGCCATCCATGCCCCAGGCACCTCTACTAAAGTTGCCAGCGCCGCTGTTTTCAGCAGCACTAAGGCGATCGCCGCCATCACCCCAAATGCCCCCGATACACTATCCGCCATCACCGCTAGCCGACGCTCTGGAGGCACTGCCAATCCATCCGCCGTATCCATCACCCCATCTAGGTGTAGCCCTCCCGTCACCCACAGCCAGAGGCAAACCAAAATGGCTGCTTGCAGCATAGGGGGGCTGTTCAATTGAGCCAAGCCGGACTGGGTGAGGTGCAGCCCCCCGCCAATGACTAGCCCTAGCGCTGGAGCCCAGTGGATCGCCCGCTCAAAGGGTAGGCTAGCCGCAATGGGGAGTGGAATCTGCGTATAAAAGACAATTGCCGCTATCCATTGACTAGGCACGCCACGAAGATGCATTGCGATCGCTCGCGCTGGATTGACAGGATTGGGAGGCGCTGAAGGCGGAGTTACGGGTTTAGGAGCCATGCCAGTCTTGATTTTGCGCGGATAGCTATTCTTGTTTGTCGTATGAAAATTGTAGCTGTCGCGAACGAAGGTTGGGTAATGGTATTCCTGTAAGGACTTTAGGTGGTGTGGCCATTGCCCACACCACCCAAAATCCTTACCAATAGGGGACTCGAATGTTATGCTTCATGCCTTGGCGATCGGGCTGGCTGCGTGATCTGATGCTGAGGTGCAGTCATGGGATGGCTGGGCAAACGACCTCCGCTTTTGCTGAAATGGCCTTAACCTTGATAGGGTGATTGAGCGTTTTGTTAACATAATCCGATCGCGATCGGATTATGTAATTTTGGCGCTATCTCAAAGCTGGCAATGGATTCAGCAATTTTTGGTATAGCGATCGCCTTATAGGTGAGATAGGATCATGCCATGTTCAATTGTCATGACCGGCTTAACCTTCAACGGCTGTGAGGAGTCCGACGTTGTACACCCTAGATGATGCGATCGCCCCCCAGTGGTTTGCAGTTTCGCACTGGTCTTTCGCCTTAATAAACAACCCGTCGCCGGGCATTCCAGTCTTGCGCTAGCTTGATATTCATCCGTTCACCAGCGTCATTCACCAGCGTCATTGCATAGGATACTGAACCCTGCTAACGCCGGTGGCAAGATGGAATTTACGGATGACTCAGTTGTACCCCGACAGCCCTCCTACCCCATACTGGTTTCTGCATTCGCTCCCCAGGCTTTGCTGTTATTCGCGATCTGAACGATAGGCGGCTGTAACAGTTGTTCAACGTCTGCGATCGCCCATTTTCCACGATTCATCCATCTACAGTTCGATTGGGGTGATCAGGCTGTGTTGGTCAATGCTTCTTACCATCACGCTGCTACGCTCCATTCACACCAAGGCTTCCTCCTATGACGCACCAATCTAACTCCGCCAGCAATCCGCTACCGGCTCCCTGCATTGTGGATACCGGACTCATCGTTCATAAGCGCGATATGTTGCGCCTCCTTGCTGACCTAGGACGGGTTCACTACATCTATGAACAAGACGGTGCAGTGATTAGCGAAGGGGAAGGGTATGTCGTTGAAGTCTTTTCAGATGCGGTGCAGTCCACGCTGGTGGTGAACAACACACTCTATCTGAATGTTCAAAGTTTTGACTATCTCGAACTCCAGCGATCGCCCCAACACAGCGCTGTATTCGATCTGATTCAAAGTGATTGGCATCTGCGTCTCTATCCCTTGTCCAATCCGCTACAGGATCAAACCGCTCGAAACCTCAATGCTGCCGCGCTCGAGGCTGTTGTTGCCGAGGTGCTATCAGCCGGGTGGGATATGCGTATGGATGATGATGATAGTCTTTCGCTGTAGAATCATAACGTTCGCTGTGATAGATTCTGCGAACCGCTTGAGCTAGCCAAGGCACGCACTCGACTGCTCGATGGGAATTTTCAGCTTTTAGCAGTACCCTGGTTTTTTGGTAATCGGCCGGGGTTGCGATCGGCCTCTCTAAGCTTTTGGTGCCCTAGATGTTGTAGCGCTAGCCAAAAATGTCCGTGATCTAAGCCGCGCGACCATAGCAATAGTGAGTGAATTGTGGGATTTTCCTATACGTGTGAGGCTCAGTGCAGCGTAACCCACGCCAGGGCCGGAGTTTTTCATACGCCCCATGGTGCGATCGAGACCCCTCGATTTATGCCGGTCGGGACGTTGGCCAATGTAAAAACAGTAACGCCGGATCAGCTACAGGCCACCGGCGCACAGATGATTCTATCCAACACTTATCATCTACATCTGCAACCGGGTGAAGCGATTGTGGCGGAGGCGGGCGGGCTGCATCAGTTTATGCAGTGGCACGGGCCCATCCTGACGGACTCAGGCGGCTTTCAGGTATTTAGTCTCAGTGATTTGCGATCGATTGAGGAAGAGGGCGTTACGTTTCGATCGCCCCGTGATGGTCGGATGATTCATTTCTCTCCAGAGCGATCGATTCAAATTCAAAATGCGCTGGGGGCAGATGTGATCATGGCGTTTGATGAATGCCCGCCCTACCCGGCTAGCTATGATGAAGTGGCGGCGGCGACCGATCGCACCTATCGTTGGCTGGAGCGGTGCATTGCCACCCACAAGCGACCAGAACAAGCACTATTTGGCATTGTGCAGGGCGGTGTACATCTCGATTTGCGGCAACAGGCGGCCCGATCGCTGGCTGAGTTTGACCTGCCGGGATATGCGATCGGTGGGGTGAGTGTGGGGGAACCGTCTGAGCTAATCGAATCTATCGTGAAGGCAACTACGCCACTGTTGCCGCCGCACAAACCCCGATATTTGATGGGGGTGGGTTCCCATCGAGAAATGGCGCAGGCGATCGCAGCAGGCATTGATTTATTTGACTGCGTCATTCCAACCCGGCTGGGGCGGCATGGTAATGCATTGGTGCAGGGCGATCGCTGGAATTTGAAAAATGCTCGATTCCGCCGAGACTTTCGACCGCTGGATGAAAGCTGCCCGTGCTACACCTGTCAAAATTTTACGCGGGCCTATCTGTGCCATCTACTGCGATCGCACGAAGCATTAGCACATACGCTGATTTCGATTCACAACATTACTGAACTCATTCGGTTTACCCAGCGCATTCGGGCTTCCATTTTGAGCGATCGCTTTCATATCGATTTCGCCGATTGGCTAGCTCCAGCCCCCACACCATAGTGAAGGATCTCGCTTGAACCTCATTCACTCTGCTTAGCTGACCTGCCTGGCTGACGGGTTTAGCGGGTAGTGTTGAGTAAAGCCTGCTACCACCCTAGCTACGGCAGGCTGCGCTAACCCGCCAACCTGTGAATATCCCCATCACGTATTCAGCCGCCAGAGTTCGTTCCCGCTGCGCCCATCATCTGCGAAAAAATACAGTGTGTTGTTGATAGCAGTCAGCCCTCTAGGACTAGAGCTATCGCTAGAGTTCAGATCAACAACCTGTTGAGTCCCGCGTGATGAACCATCTGTCACCCAAAGTTCTCGACCATCGCGACCGCCGTCTGCTGCAAAATAAAGACGATTGCCAACAACGGTAAGACCGGTTGGGTTGGAATTACTGCTACGATTGATATCCTCAACTTGCACTGTCCCTCGGCTCGTGCCATCCGATCGCCACAGCTCTCGCCCGTCGGCATTGCCACCGGTTGCCGAGAAAAAGAGTTGATTATTAAAGCTCACCAGTTCAACCGGAAGCGAATCATTGCTGCCCCGATTAATGTCCCTCACCTGAGAGGGTTGCCGATCGCCCTCTACAAATTTCCAAAGTTCAAAACCGTCTGTTTCTGTTCTTGCCGCAAAAAATAGCGTGTTGCCAACGACTGTTAATTCAATGGGAAATGACCCATCCGAACCAGAGACAATTTCAATCTGTTCCGTACCGCGACTTGTTCCGTCACTGCGCCACAGTTCTCGCCCACGACGACCGTCATCGGCGGCGAAATAAAGCACGCCATTAAAATTCACAAGAGAAGTTGGCGATGAATTCGAGCTGCCCCGATTGATATCACTAACCAGTGATACAGTTTCATCCAGCGAGAGTCGCCACAGTTCTTGCCCACGGCGGCCGTCATTTGCCGAAAAGTATAGGAAATCACCCACTACCGTAAGGCTACTAGGGTTAGACCCTTCAACACCTCGATTGATATCCGCAACCTGATACGTGCCGCGACGGGTGCCATCAGTCCGCCACAGTTCTCGTCCATCTCGCCCATCGTTTGCGGAGAAATAAACTACATCATTAAATGCTGTAAACCCTAACGGGGTAGAGGAATCTGCGCCCTGCAAGATATCAGCAATAAGCCTTGTCCCGTTTGATGTACCGTTACTCACCCACGGCTCAAAACCATTCTGCCCGTCATTGGCTGCAAACACCAACTGATTGCCAAGCACTGCTGTTGATGAGTTAGCCGTCAAAACGCCTGAACCATTGCGGTTAATATCTCTAACCAAACTAGGACGGCCAGAATTACTGCCGCCGCCCGGTGGTGTCGGTGGCGTCGGTGGTGTGGGATTTGTAGGGTTAGTCGGTTCTGTAGGGTTTGGCGGATCGGTGAGTGGATTGGGGGCGCGGGATACCGACATTCTCAGGGTGTAGCGCGATCGCGGCGTA
>CAYSIR010000003.1:0-47961 GCA_964431105.1 uncultured Leptolyngbya sp.
GCGATTCGGAATAGACTGAACCGGGCGATCGCTCTCAAGGGCGTAGGCCAATTGGGTTTGCTGTTGCAAATCTTGGGTAGACGACACCAGACCACTCAACCCGTCTACCAAATTCCTTAGATTCTGCCGAAATTCTGGATCGCCGATCAGTTCATCCACATCAGACGTGAGTTTCTGAGCATTTTGAAACGTGGCTCGGGCCGCATCCAAGGTTTGCTGAATCATGACCAGATTTTCGGGACTGCCAAAGGTATCCGAAAAGTTGCGTAGATTTTCTGAGGCGATCGCCGCATTCTCAGACAATGCCGTGAGGTTATTGACCAACTCTCCTTCATTGATGGCTGGAGCCAGCCTATCCACTACAGTACGAAGCTGAGTGCTAGTTTGATTGATATTATCCAGCGTTGCAATTAAATTCGTGCGGTTGGCGCTAATTAGCTCATTCACCTGTTGTGTGGTCAGATTCAGTTCTGTGGCCACTTGCCCAACCGCGTTCGTTGTATCAACCGCAGCGGCAGACAGCACGGTCAATTCTTGTTCGAGCGTGCGCGTCAGTCCAGTAAACTCGCGGCTGAGGTCGGCAACCCCAGACGCGGCATCGGCAGTGTTGCGCGTCAATTCTCGCAATTCATCAAAAAAGCCGGTCTCGGTTAGCAGGTCAGCAATTTCAACCGTCGAACGAATCAAAGTATCGTAGCTAACGCCAACGTTCCCCGATAGGCGATCGCCATCACACAAAATGAGTTGGCTGTTACAATCATCCGCTAAGGGATTTGCCGCCGACAGCACCGACTCTGGCAGCATAGTGTTGGGAAAAATGTCAATAGAAGTTTCCCCAATCAGACCAATTTGATTCGCTTCAAGCGTTACATCATTGGGAATAATGAGCGCACTTGAATTAATTTCGATGATAGCCTCCGCCGCATTCGATCCAGTTTGCACCCTCTGGATCTTGCCGACTACCACTCCCCGATAGCGCACCGGAGCGCCCGATCGCATTCCAGCCACATTATCAAACGTGGCAATAATTTGATAACTGCGACGACCAGGGTTAAGGCCGCGAATCCAAAACACCAACCCCCCCAACAGTACCAACCCAGCTAAGATGAGCAGTCCTACAGAGCCTTCTCGCAACGTTCGAGATTGCATGATTTCTCCTCACAATTAAACGACTGATACATGACTGACGCATCGAGAATCTTCACTGGTTTGGCTGAATGCTCCACAATTTTCCTGTACCAGTCTTATATGAATTGACGCGCATGGCGCAATGATAGCCGCAACGAGTCATGATTTTATCGTCCATGACTCATCTTGCCGTTGCCCAACAACACGTCCTGACCAACGCCTTCCTACTATCAATAGGCTGTAAGAGAGCCGGGAACACTGTTCACTATGTAATGGGTATCCCAGCCGTTCAATTGACATAGAAAACGACCGCTACTCCGAGTCGCCCTTCCGATCCCATCCGGCGATTTCATTACACCTCGATGGGCAATCCATAAGCGATTCTAGCGGTTGACCGTTACAGTTGCTCTATTTTTTAAGCGATCCCAGGTGTGAAGAGAGGGGAATGCTAGACCGACGCTTTAGTTTTCTAGGACAATTTTCTAGGGCAATTTTAGGCATCGATGCAGGGAGGGGTGGAAAAGAGTCGATCATCCGCTGGTTCACGATTTCTATCGATCGCTTCAGTCGTGATGGCGTGGGCGGTCAATGCGATCGCCCAACCTGTGCCGCCATTATCCAGCTTTGATCGGCCCTTCAATGCTGCCGCTGAAAAATTGGCGCATTAGAGGATTATCAGTCGTGTCGATGTCGTCTACCTGACCCTGCCAGTTCACGTTGCCTTGATACAAAAATACGATGCGATCGGCGGTGCGGCGGATGGTGCTGTCTTGGTGCGTCACCATGACATAGGTACTGCAATTATTGGCGTGGTGCTGAAGTTGACGAATGAGGTCTTCAATAACGGTGGAGGCAATCGGGTCAAGGCCTGCCGTCGGCTCATCGTAAAGCAAGACTTCTGGGCTGTCTTCGCGATTATCAGGGTTAGCAATAATGGCACGGGCAAAGCTAACCCGCTTGCGCATTCCTCCGGATAGCTCTGCTGGAAAGCGATCGCCCGTTCCTGGCAGCCCTACCATTTCTAGACAGTCATCCACCAATGCACGAATGCGATCGCGAGGCAGATTGGAATGTTGATACAGCAAAAACCCTACGTTTTCGTCTACGGTCAGCGAGTCGAATAGGGCAGCCTGCTGAAATACCATGCCGATGCCAATGGGATCATGCTCATCTCCCACTAAGCCAGTGCGTTTTCGACCGGCGATATAAATCTCGCCGCTGTCGGGTTCAAGTAATCCAGCAATAATGCGGAGAATGGTAGATTTCCCTGTTCCGGATGGCCCAATAATTCCCAGAGCTTCACCCCGATAAATGGTGAGATCCACATCGCTAAGGATGGTTGTCTTGCCAAAGCGTTTGCTAATGCCTTTCAGTTCAATTAAGGGTTCGCCCATCGGTTGCTCAGCGGGTAAGTGTGTGATGAGTGGATAGTGGGGAGATAGTGGGGAGATAGTGGAGAGTGGGATGAGGGGATGGAAAAGGTTGTGGTGAGATGGGAGTGATTTAGGGCGATCGCTCCAGTTGCTCGATCGGTTCTGCTTGGTAGCGCCGCATCAATGACGGCCACAGAATTAAAAAATAGGTCATCCACACCCCAACAGGAAGCGCAACTAGCCCTGTGAACCACCACTGATGAAAGAGCATCCAACTGCCACCCATCAACGTGATACCCGTTAACCCAATCGACCAAGGCTGACACCACCAAGGCTTGGCTTGCCAGGGATTGTAGGTAGACAATGGTTCACTTTGAGGATCGGGAGTCAGGTTTGGCATGGCTATATCTTTAAGTTCACATTTAAGTTCACAATTGGAGTCACAATAATCACTATCCCAATCACCTGGTCATGATTTTTGCTCCAGCCGTTCTTTGGCCTGGCGCTCAAACCAGTGAATAATTTGGGTAGGGGTGAGGTCAGCGATCGCCACCTGTTCTGTCTCAGCAATGCGATGCAGCGGTTTTAATGATGATAAAACCAGTTGGGTGAAAAACTGAATAAATCCGGCATCTGTTTGTAGCCCATTGGCATCGAGGCGATCGCGCTCTACCCATGCCGCAATTTCATCCGGCGCTACCGACTCCACCGCTCGCCCTGTTTCTTGAGCAATCTGCTTAAGCGATCGCAGAGAATAAATCGCCACACGGGTTGAAAATTTGTCGCGAGACGAGAGCAACGCCTTGTCTACCTCAGCACATTCGTCAGGTGTCAGAAATTCAGCCGCTTGAAACTCAGACATAGTCAGACTCCTAGACATCGCGGACAATGGCTAGGCAGCCCTAACCTATCGTTCCACTTCTGATGGTAAGACAATCATCGCCGCAACTGAAGCGCGGCTAGGGAGGATTCGCACCGCTCACCTCTCCGAAGCAATGATCAAAAGACGGGTTGCTAGCCATCACTGTTGCGGATGGTTGGGCAGATGGGTTTGCTGAATTAAATAGCCACAGCGATGCTCACCGTTGGCAAGCCAGTGCGTCCGTTCAACTGTGCAGTCATCTAGGGCGATCGCAAACATCTCCAGCTCATGTCCGCACACACTTGGAAAAGACTCGGCAATATGAGAAATGGCACAGTTATATTCTGTGATTACATATTTGGGCAAAGCGATCGCTTCTGATGATCCATCGGTTGCGGCTGCATCAGGAGTTTGAGAGGCGGGGGAAGACTGGGCATCAGCCGGATACCACTCCGCCATATAGCCTTCAGCACGCCGTAATTCCACTAGCGCCGCCACCCGTTCTTCTAGAGGGCCATTTCCAACGCGATCGCGGTATTCCTGAGCTTTGCGTTTCCACTGTTCTCGTAAAATTGTACCGACCTGCTCGTGGCCAACGGTTTCTGTCAAAGTATTCAGCAATGATAGAGCAAACTCGTCATATTGGGCAGGAAGGCGATCGCGCCCCTCTGGGCTAAGACAGTAAAGATGCTGGGGGCGGCCCATCCCAGTCTGCTCTAAGTTGTATTGAACCAAGCCTTCATCCTGCAAATCTTTCAAATGCCGCCGAATGGCTTGCGTGCTGATTCCCAACGCTTTAGCTAATCCTTGAGCCGTTGCCTGAACCTGCTTCAGCAAGTGATACAAAATGTCTTGCTTGGTGGAGGGATGTTGTTTAGTGCCCATCGTTATCGGTGGTGCCTAGGAGTCACTGCTAAAAATGGCTGCGGAACAGGACGCGATGGAGAAGAGTTTGGAATAGCCATCACTCTGTTCATCCTACCGTCCTGCACTACCAACCGCATGAATAAATGTTAGCCAAATCAGAAATGAAAACCGGTGGATTTCATTAAAAAATTACTTTGACAACACTCATATTGTTAAAGTAACCTACAATTAGATTAAGCAACAAGAGTGTTGTTTAATTATATGAGGGATTGCCCCTCATGTTCCCGATAAGTCTGTAGACTAGGCACGGAACCATTTCGCCCCAGGAAGAGAGTTGTCCCGGCTGTTTGCCTCCTTCGCCAGCTTCGTCCTGATGCATCGCTGCTGTCAGGTCATCGCTTGTGAGATGTCCCAGCCATTTGAGCCATTCATTTTCCTAGCGTTACTGTCCTAGTAAACGAACACGATACACTGCTGATTCCATGACTACACCTACCCCAACCACGCAAGCTACTGATAAGAGTCTCGAAGCCATGCGGCACTTTTCCGAGACCTATGCCCAACGCACCGACACGTACTTCTGCGTTGACCCAGGTGTGACCGCCGTGGTGATTGAAGGGTTAGCCAAGCACAAAGATGAACTCGGTGCGCCCCTCTGTCCCTGCCGACACTACGAAGACAAGGAAGCCGAGGCCGCTGCCGCCTACTGGAACTGTCCCTGTGTTCCAATGCGTGAACGTAAAGAGTGTCACTGTATGCTGTTCCTTACGCCTGACAATGACTTTGCAGGCGATCGCCAGGATATTGGCTTTGATGAAATTCGCTCAACGACCAGCCAATATTAGGACTAAGCAGTTCTAAGAATTTCAGAAGATTCACAGGAACCCTAGTCTGGTTCCAAGTGCTTTCCACTATCGGCTCAGAAGTTGCCCCACCTAGCGTGATCCTCGTTACTCGTTAATCCTTGAAGATTCATACTGAATCGGAGAACATTATTCATGTCTACATCCGTTAAGACCCTTGTCAACCAGCCCTATAAGTACGGTTTTACCACCGACATTGAAACAGACTCAATTCCGGCTGGATTGAGTGAAGACGTTATTCGCATGATTTCCGCCAAGAAAAACGAGCCGGAGTTCATGCTAGAGTTTCGCCTAAAGGCTTACCAGCGCTGGCTGGAAATGACTGAGCCTACCTGGCCCCACGTCCATTATCCCCCCATCGACTACCAAAAAGTTGTCTACTACTCTGCACCAAAAAAGCAGGATAAGCTTAGCAGCTTAGATGAGGTAGATCCTAATCTCTTGGATACTTTTGAGAAGCTGGGGATTCCTCTCTCAGAGCAGAAGCGCTTGTCCAATGTAGCCGTAGATGCCATTTTCGATAGCGTATCTGTAGCCACCACGTTTAAGGAAAAGCTGGCGGAAGAAGGCGTGATCTTCTGCTCAATTTCAGAAGCGTTGCAGCACCATCCTGATTTAGTGAAAAAGTATCTGGGCAGCGTTGTGCCAGTAGGAGATAACTACTTTGCAGCCCTAAACTCTGCTGTGTTTACCGATGGTTCGTTTGTTTACATTCCCAAGGGCACACGCTGTCCTATGGAGCTGTCTACTTACTTCCGCATCAACAATGGTGAGTCAGGTCAGTTTGAGCGGACGCTGATTGTGGCTGAAGAAGGCAGCCATGTCAGCTATTTGGAAGGCTGCACCGCTCCGATGTTTGACACGAATCAACTCCATGCGGCGGTTGTTGAACTGGTGGCGCTGGATGATGCTGAAATTAAGTATTCTACCGTTCAAAACTGGTTTGCTGGGGATGAGAACGGCAAAGGCGGCATTTACAACTTTGTGACGAAGCGCGGCCTGTGCCAAGGTAAGAATTCTAAAATCTCTTGGACGCAGGTTGAAACTGGGTCGGCAATTACCTGGAAGTACCCAAGCTGTGTGCTAGTCGGTGATAACTCCGTGGGTGAGTTTTATTCGGTGGCGCTGACGAACAATATGCAGCAGGCGGATACCGGTACCAAGATGGTTCATGTTGGTAAGAATACCCGCAGCACGATCATCTCGAAAGGGATTTCGGCGGGGCGATCGCAAAATAGCTATCGCGGTTTGGTGAAGGTGTTACCTAAGGCGAGCGGCGCACGAAATTATTCTCAGTGTGACTCGATGCTGATTGGCGATAATGCTCAAGCTAATACGTTCCCTTATATCCAAGTTCAAAATAATTCGGGTCGGGTTGAACATGAGGCTTCGACTTCAAAGATTGGTGAAGACCAACTCTTTTATTTCTTGCAGCGCGGAATCTCGATGGAAGATGCTATTTCAATGATGATTAGCGGGTTCTGTAAGGATGTGTTCAATCAATTGCCGATGGAGTTTGCCGTTGAGGCCGATCGCCTTCTGAGCTTAAAGTTAGAAGGCAGTGTGGGCTAATCGATGTCAACAGGCTGGGCGATCGCTCGTTGCCGCGTCTGAGCGATCGCCGTTTCTCTTCAGACCCCTAAGTATGTTGTTATCTTGTTCCGTCTCTACAGGACGTTGCAGCATACTTATGGCGGCTGTGTAGCAGTTAGGTATAAGTATTTACAGGTGTTCAGATGATTCAGGATAATGCCGACATCATTCTTGCGATTCGCGACCTTACCGCTGAAGTCGATGGTACGCCGATCCTCAAAGGGCTAAGCCTCGAAATTAAAGCCGGTGAAATTCACGCCATCATGGGCCCCAACGGCTCTGGCAAAAGCACGCTCTCGAAGGTCGTTGCTGGCCATCCTAGCTATACTGTCACGGGAGGCGACATTTCCTTTCAAGGTCAAAACGTGCTAGAGCTAGAGCCAGAGAAGCGAGCGCGATCGGGGATCTTTTTGGCGTTCCAGTACCCGTTAGAAATTCCTGGCGTTAGCAACATTGATTTTCTGCGTGTGGCCTATAACTCTCGCCGCAAGCATCAGGGGCTAGACGAACTAGATGCCTTTGACTTTGATGAACTGGTGCAAGAGCGCCTAGATGTCGTCAAGATGAAGTCGAAATTTTTGAACCGCAGTGTCAATGAAGGGTTTTCTGGCGGTGAGAAGAAGCGGAACGAGATTCTGCAAATGGCGTTGTTGGAACCCACGTTGGCCATTCTGGATGAAACTGATTCAGGCTTGGATATTGACGCACTCAAAATTGTGGCTAATGGTGTCAATCAGCTTGCCAAACCCGAAAATGCAACGCTGTTGATTACTCACTATCAGCGTCTGCTGGACTATGTCGTGCCAGACTTTGTTCATGTTATGTCGGATGGACGTATCATTGAGACGGGCGGTAAGGATTTGGCGCTGCAACTGGAAGAGCGCGGTTACGATTGGATTGTTGAGCAAGCGGCGGCGGGGGTGTAAATGAGTATCCAAGTATCACCAGCACCAGTCGTCAAAACGGCTCGACCGGATCGGGCTGCCTATCTGGCCCAACTGCTGAGTCAGCGATTGGAGTTAGATGAATCGCAACTGACCCCAGCGGCGATCGCAGGGTTAAAGGAATTGCGCCATCAGGCTATCGCGGAGGTGCAAGCCTCCCATTTGCCGACGACTCGTGATGAAGAATGGCGATTTACGGACATATCCCGTTTACTCGCAACGGATTTTGAGGTGGCTTCTCCAGATTTGAATCAGGTTGCCGCTGATCAACTGGCGGAGGTAATGGTTCCAGAAGCGATCGCCCAGTTGGTGTTTGTCGATGGCATCTATGCACCTGCCCTGTCCACGGTAGGTGATTTGCCCGATGGTGCGATCGTTGGTCATCTGCTCGATTCCGCTATTTATGATCTGATTGCCGATGCGTTGCCGAAGTACCTGGCACAGTCGCCGGGGGGGGATGTCTTTGCTACCCTTAATACAGCTGGGTTGATGGATGCCGCCATCCTCTGGGTAAAGCACAATGTGGAACTATCGGCTCCGGTTCATCTGCTGTATGTGTCCACCAGCGATCGCCCCACTTTCTCCCAACCTCGCTGTCTAGCGATCGCAGAACCCAACAGCGCGCTGCATCTCGTTGAAACGTATATCGGTATCGAGAACGGCACTTACTACACAAATCCGGTCACTGAAATCTGGGCTGAGGAAAATGCAACCGTAACCCATGTGCGGGTGCAGCAGGATCAGACTGATGCCATTCATATTAGCCGGACTGCTGTCACCCAACAGCGGAGTTCTTGCTATCGCCTTCATGACGTTAGTCTGGGAGCAGCCCTCTCCCGTCGCAATCTAGATGTTTTCCATCAGGGCGAACAGGTTGAAACGGTACTGAACGGGCTGACCCTAGCCGCTGGCAATCAGCTTTCCGATACCCACAGTTTAATTGACTACACCCAGCCCCACGGGGTCAGCCGCCAACTGCACAAGTGTATTGCGGACGACAAAGCCCATACGGTTTTCAACGGTAAGGTAAATGTGCCCAAGCCTGCCCAGATGACCGATGCTAGACAGCTAAACCGCTGTTTGCTGCTATCGCCGAAAGCCAGAATTGACACTAAGCCCCAACTCGAAATTACAGCAGATAATGTGAAATGTACCCACGGGGCAACGGTTAGTCAATTGGATGCAAATGAGGTTTTTTACTTCCAAAGCCGGGGCATTGATGCGGATCAAGCTCAAGCGCTCCTGGTTCAAGCCTTTGCCTTTGAGATTTTGAACGACATTCCTGTGGATTCGGTTCAGTCTCGCCTAATGACGTTAATCTCTTCCTACACTCAGTAATCTCCTCTCTGTCCCTATGACTTTGACTCAGGAACGCTCCCTCGCTGCCCGATACCGTGCTGATTTTCCAATTTTGGATCAGCGTATTCATGATAAACCCCTCGTTTATCTGGACAATGCGGCTACGTCCCAAAAGCCCGCTGTTGTACTAGAAGCGTTGCAGCACTATTACCGAACTGATAACTCTAATGTGCATCGCGGTGTTCATACGCTGAGCGCTCGGGCAACGGATGCCTATGAAGGTGCGCGGGATAAAGTAGCCGCATTTGTGAATGCAGCGCATCGTGAGGAAATTGTCTATGCTCGCAATGCTACAGAGGCGATTAACTTGGTGGCTTATGCATGGGCAATGCGTGAGTTAACAGCGGGGGATGAGATTATTCTGTCGGTGATGGAACACCATAGCAACCTCATTCCTTGGCAGTTGGTTGCACAGCAGACGGGTGCGGTGCTGAAGTTTGTGGGTTTAACAGAGACTGAAGCATTTGACCTAGAGCAATACCGACAGCTTGTGTCAGATAAGACAAAGCTAGTTGCCGTTGCTCATGTCTCGAATACGTTGGGATGCATCAACCCGGTAGAGGAAATTACGCAGATTGCCCACCACTATGGTGCCAAAGTGTTGATTGATGCTTGCCAGAGTGTACCTCATATGCCTGTCGATGTGCAGGCGATCGCCTGTGATTGGCTGGTTGCATCGGGACATAAGATGTGTGCGCCGACGGGCATTGGGTTTTTGTATGGTAAGCAAGAGGTACTGCGATCGATGTCTCCGTTTTTGGGCGGCGGCGAAATGATTGCGGATGTTTTCCTTGACCATTCTACCTATGCCGATATTCCCCATAAGTTTGAGGCGGGCACTCCGGCCATTGCCGAAGCGATCGCGCTGGGTGCGGCCATAGACTATCTTACGGCGATCGGGATGGACAATATTTGTGCCTACGAGCATGAGCTAACAGCTTATCTGTTCCAACAGCTATCGCAACTGCCCGACATACAAATCTATGGGCCACGGCCAGACGCCGATGGCGCAGGGCGAGCGGCTCTCGCATCCTTCACCGCCGGTGCCGTCCATCCCCATGACTTATCCACTATTTTGGATCAAGCTGGGGTTGCGATCCGTGCAGGTCACCATTGCACCCAACCGCTACACCGTCTCGTGGGTGCCCAATCCACCGCTCGCGCTAGTCTGTATTTCTACAATACTCGCGATGAGGTTGATGCATTTGTAGCGGCACTGAAAGAAGCGATCGAATTTTTTGGCAGCATTTTTGCGTAGTCTTATCTGGCAGTCAGAATTTTTCAGGGTGTGGCTATAGCCACACCCTGAAGCATTTTGGAACGTCTTTGTCGTGACAAGTCAATACTGATCAATACTGAAGTAGGCGGTTAGCGAGACGTCGTCACACTCTCAATCCGACGCACAAAGAGTTCAGTAAAGATACTGAGAACCGTGCGCGATCGCGTCTTGATATTAACACTGACCGACATCCCCGATTGAAGATTCACCTCATTGCCATTGATGAGCAGATATTGCTGATCCATAGTAATCACTGCCGGGAAGGTATAAAGCTGGCGGAGTTCATCGGGCGGCAGTGCATCTGATCCTATCCGGATGAGTTCGCCCTCAATGTCGCCGAACTCGCTGAAGGGGAATGAATCAATCCGCACATCCACTGGCATCCCCGTTTCCACAAAGCCAATATCGCGGTTGGTAATGAATACGTGAGCAACTAGGGTATCACTGGGCACAATTTTCAGAATCGGCTCGACGGTATTGCCGACCACACCCTGCATTTGGGTTTGCAGATCAAACACAATGCCATCAATAGGCGCACGGATGACTTGATACTGCTGATTGAGTTCCGCTTGGCTCAGTTGGCTGTCAATTTCGGAAATACGCTTTTCGTTATCGACAATCGCCTTATTTAACTGGCTGTCAATCTCAGCAATACGCTGGTCGTTTTGCGCCATGCGGTTGAGAATATCGGTGCTGCCAGCCGATTCCGTATTGACCAACTGCTGACCCGCTTGGGCGATCGCAAACTGAATGCGCTGCCGTTCCTCAATGAGACGACTCACTTCCGCACGACTACTGGACACTTCCTGCTGTTGGCGCGTGTACTGTAATCGAGCAATTCCCCCTTCTTCAAACAGCGGCGTAATGTCGCTCAAAATGGACTCGTTAATAGTCAAATTCTCCTCAGCCGCTTGCAGTTGAATGTTGGTTTCCGCAAGTTGCCGCTCGAGTTGAGATACCTCTAGCTGTGCCGCTGCAATCCGACTGGATGCCTCCGTTTGCAATGCCCGCAGCCGGAACGCCTCTCCCGGAGAAAACGCTGCTCCCTCTGTCGAACCGGTTAACAAAGACGCATAGAGCTGATTTTCCGCAATCAGCGTCGAACGATTCTGGGTCAGAGCAAGCATTTCCGGGGGAATATCGGCATCTAGCGCACTTTCTAAATCTAGGGGAACGTTGGTCAAGAGGGCGCGATAGAAGCGATTTTCTTGCTGTAGAGACGTTTTGATTTCGTTTAGCGATTCAATTTGGGCGGCTGTTGCGCGAGGGTCGAGTTGAACCAAGACATCCCCTGCTTCCACAGAATCGCCATCTTCCACCAAAATCTCCTGCACCACGCCATTCACCGGAGCCTGCACCTCCTGGACGGCCCCCTGGGGTTCTAGCTTGCCCGTTGCCTGCACCGCTTCCTCTACCTTAAAGATCGCTGCCCAGGCTACCGTAAAGGTGGTGACCCCTATGATGCACCACACGATCGCATGAGACCAACGGTTCGTTTGCTGCAAAATAACCGGCTGGTCAAAGTCTTCAGTGCGAACCACACTGCTATTACTGCCGTTTTGCGACGGCTCTGCGGCCGGCGGTGCATCGCCAGGAAGCATGGCGACGGGGTGCTGGTTGTGTCCGTTAGATTGAGTCATAGGTCAGCTTCAGGGTGAGATAGAGTTCAATAGGATTGGATAGAACGACCGATCAATCCCCAAGGTTAGAGTTCGGCTTCTTGCTGCTGATACAGACAATAGTAACGACCGCGCAGGGCCATGAGTTCCTCATGGGTTCCTAGTTCAACAATGGAGCCTTTATCCATCATCATGATGATGTCGGCGCTGCGAATAGTGGTGAGGCGGTGGGTAATGAAAAACACGGTGCGATCGTCAAATTCGTCGGCGAGGTTCAGACAAACCTGACGCTCAGAATCATAATCTAGGGCGCTGGTCGCCTCGTCCAAAATTAAAAGCTGGGGACGTTGGAGAATCGTGCGGGCGATCGCCACCCGCTGACGTTGCCCGCCTGACAGCGCCGATCCCCGTTCCCCAACTCGGCTGTTGTAGCCATTGGGCAATCCCATAATGAACTCGTGAGCCGCTGCCATCTTAGCAGCGTGGATAATCTCATCGGAGGTCGCTTCGGGGTTGGTCAGAGCAATATTTTCTTGCACCGTGCCGTCAAACAGCAGGGTATCTTGGGGCACGATTCCCACCTGCCGTCGCAGGGAATACAGTTCGACTTTGCTAATGTCGTAGCCGTCGATCATGATTCGCCCCGATTCAAGTTCATACAAACGCGGCAGCAGTTTCATCATGGTGCTTTTGCCGGAGCCGCTCAGCCCTACAATGCCCACAAAGGAGCCGGGTTCAAACTCGACGCTAACGTTTTTCAACTGCGGTGGGCCGTCTTTCGTAAACCGGAAGGTGACATCGTCGTAGGTGACGCGCCCGGTTATTTTCGGCATAGGAATATTGAGGCGATCGAGGTCATCTGCCTCCGGATTGGTGTCTAAAATGTCGCTCAGGCGTTCGATGGATAGCCCAACTTCTTGGAAATTTTGCCAAAGCTGAGCCAACCGCAGTAGCGGACTGGTGACGTAGCCAGAAATGATGCGGAACGCAATCAATTGTCCCAAGGTTAACTCGCCTTGCAGCACTAGGTATGCTCCTACCCAAAGCACCAGCAGCCCCGATAGCTTGTTAAGGAAATTACTAGCTGATCCGGCTGTGGTTGAGGTTAAGACAGTTTGGAACCCGGCGCTGACGTACCGAGCATAGCGTTGCTGCCACTGCCAGCGGGCCCGCAGTTCCATGTTTTGGGCTTTTACGGTTTGAATCCCAGACATGACCTCAACTAGGTAGGACTGGGTTTCGGCATTGCGTTCGGCTTTGGTGCGAAGCTGGCTACGGATGAGCGGCGACGCTATAACCGCTAAGCCAATGAATAAGGGAATGGTGGCTAGAGATACCAGGGTCAGCAGCCAGCTATAAATGAACATGACTACGATGTAAATGACCGAGAACAGGGCATCTAGCACTACCGTCAGCGCGGTTCCGGTGAGAAACTGGCGAATATTTTCTAGCTCGTTAATCCGCGTTGAAAGTTCACCGACCGGGCGGCGATCGAAATAGCGCAGCGGCAGCCGCAGCAGGTGATCAATAATTTCGGAGCCAAGGGCGAGGTCAATACGGTTGGTGGTATCTACAAATAAATAGGTGCGCAGGCTGGTCAATACCGCTTCAAAAATTGCCAATACCAGCAAGAATATGCCGAGGACTTGCAAGGTGTCGGAGCTGTTTTGCACAATCACTTTGTCGATGATGACCTGAATCATCAACGGGTTGGCTAGGGCAAACAACTGCACAAAGAATGAGGCAATGAAGACTTCAATTAAGACTTTGCGGTAGCGAATAATTGAGGGCAGGAACCATTGCAGCCCGAAGCGCTGTTGGGGGGTTTGCTTGGTACGCCGCAATAGCAGCACTTCGCCGCGATCGCTCGGTTGCCCCTGTGCATCTAGCGCTCCGCCCCAAGTTCGGATCAAATCCCCTGGTTTGCGGCGCAGGATGCCCTGTTCGGGATGGGCAATGATGAGTTCTTTTTCGCTAATTTCGTACAAAATGCAGAGTGCGCCCTGCCATTCAATCATGGCGGGAGCTTCGACACGGGTAATCGAACTGCCAGGAACCGACACCAGTTGTGCCCCTAGCCCCATAAATTCTGCCACTGCTCCAGCCAGATCAAGCGTAAAGCCGCCTGTGCGCTGGATTTGGTTATCAATGACTCGCCGCACCACATCGCGCCGAAATGGCATTTGCAGGTGGCGGCTGAGCATTTGGAAGCAGGCCATCGCGCCGTCGAGACGTCCCTTCCCGCGCACGAAGGGATAGTGCTTGCGGCCTGGAGCATCTTGGATGCCGGCAAAGCTGGGCAGTCCTTTTGCTTCATCGGGGCGATCGGGTGCGTAGGGTAATAGATCGACGGTTGTGTTGGACACATCCCCGAAGGTTTCGACGGGCGACGCTGGTGTGGATGTGTTGGGGCGGATGGTGGCTTGGGTGAGTAATTCGCTAGGAAATCCAACCAACCGAGCAGCGAAAGACCCCGTGACGTTAATCTGTCCTTGGGTGTCTGGATCAATGCGGTTGCCGACGGGGATTGTCGCGATCGCCCCACCACCGCTGACAAACCAAATGCGATCGCGCTCTAGCTGACGAGATGGGGTACTGCCCGGTGGCAGGTTATAAACAACTGCTTCGGATTCAGCTTTGAACGTGAGTTCTTTTAAGTCCACATTGCCGATCGCCTGTCGATGAATTTCACCGCCGAGCAATTCAAAGACCTCAACAACCGAACAGCGGGAGCGAAACCCATCGGCAAAGGCTGACTCACCCGCTAGCAGTCCCAAAAATTCATTGGCGGGAATGGTCAGACAAATTGTTTCACTGGAAGCGATCGCCGTTTCGCAGGGCACACCGCGTACCAGACTCACCCAGCCCAGAACCTGCCCAGGCGATAACCGTTCTAGCGTAACTGGGCGATCGGTGCGGGGATCATAGCCCAAAAACCTTGCCTGCCCCTGATGAAGAATAGACAAATGGGCAGGCATAGTATCGCGCACCACAATGGGCTGCCCCATCCGATAGCGCAGCAGTTGCGCCATATCAGCCAGACGAGTCAGCACGCCATCAGACAGGCGATCGAAGGGTGAGACAGTGCCTAAAAATTCTTTGATTGAAGCTTTGGTGTAGGTCATTGAGCGATCGAAGCCGTAATCGATTGTTGGATAGCAGATAAATCAACCTGAGCAAGTTGTTCACTAAGCCAGGTTTGGAAGCATTCGTCAAGCAGCCGTTTGCGCATAGCATCATCCATTTGTGCAGGAATAAACCGCTCTAGACGCACTAGCACAATCCATTCACCTACCTGAGTCGGGGGCATAATTTCGCCAGGCTTGCTGCTCAGCAACAGTTGGGCTAGCACCGGGTGGGGCACACTGAGTTCAACTGGGCCAATCAATCCGTCTGTCTGCGCCTCGACTCCTTTGGAATATTCGCGCGCCAGTTCGGCGAAGGTTTGCTCCCCTTCCAAAATCCGAAAGTAGAGTTCGCGGGCAATTCCGGCATCTTGAGTCCGAATCAAGGAATAGATAACTTTATCTAAGCTATTTTTTCGCTGTAGAAAATAGGATTCAAGTTTGTTCCCCCAGGTGTCTTGCTTAAATTTTTCGATGCGGAGTTCGCGGGTAGCTCGCTCTTGGAGTTGGTCGTCTGTCATCCCAAAGCGGGCTTTCCATTTCTGGCGGGCCTCATCTTCAACAATTTGATTCTGCTCATAGAATTTTTGATGGGCAGCAACCGTTTCGTCGTCGGTGCAAGTGATGGGGGCGATCGCCTGGTCAATCAAGACTTCCTGCACCAGCTTTGGCAGCATCTGATAGCCCGCAAGCCGGGGTAAGAGCTGATCGGTGCTTAGGGTCTGGTTGGCAATCTGAAACTCTACAGTCATTGAATATAGTGCGGTGCTATGGGTGGTCGGATGTTTGGAAAGCCGTCTGTATTCAGAGAAGCTGTTTAGATTGAGGCATGAGTCCAGCCAACCGTGAGCGGATGAATTGAGCCACTGGGTTGGGTAATGAAATCCGAAGGCTAGCCTAGGATGGGGGCGTGAGCTGGTCGGTCTTCGTGCCAGTTTTAGATTAGGTTTAAGCGACTATTTATAACGACTATCGATAGTATCCACTGTCTTGTGGTTAAGTTTTCATTAATGCAACTGTCATGTTTTATCTAAAGGGTGCATTCCGCTGTTGTGAATTTTGTAAGTTTGCCCTCATCTTCCACCCCCTTTTTCTGCTTGAGAGAAGAGGAGCCGGATTGAACGTCTTTTTCCTTGCTGGCGATTCATTATGCCCATGCCCCAACGGTTGTTAGACAGTTTGCCCTGTCCCCCGCTGTTCTTCAAATGCCCAGTTAACCTAGGAATCAGAGGTTCAGCCACTTTAGTGCTAAGCGTAGCTCCTGGGTTGGGAGGGGGCTTTAGGGGGAGGGTTACAAAATGGGGATGCTCTTTGGCTAACGTTTTTCGGCAATCCGTCGAGGGTAATGCGTTTAGCACTATTTTGAATCGTCATGCCGTTGACTGTGGGAGCATGTCACCTTTTTGCCCTCTCTCTAAATCTCTCTCCTAATTTTGCTATCTATTACGCAGATCTCGCTGAAACCCGCATTCCTTGATTCAAAAACGGGGATTCTGAGTAACCCTAGAAAGGTTGTGAGGCAAAAGGTCTGGCGACTTTTGCGTAATGGATAGCCCAATTTTGGGAGAGAGACTTTGAATGGTTCTTCTCCCCTTCGCCCACTGCTGGGAGAAGCCTGTCCTGAGCTTGTCGAAGGGGGCTGGGGGATGAAGGCAATGCAGGATGTGCAAACATGGCATGCACCCGTTGACTGTACCCAATACTGTACCCAAACTGTACCCAAACTGTACCTAACTGTACCTAAACTATGGCGATCGCTCATCATAGGGTTGCTATGGTGTTCGCTATGGTATTTGCCATGGTTTAGTGACTGTTCGTAACGATACTTGATATTGAACAATGAATCGATGCTTTCTTGGAAAACTTTAATGAATGCTAGTTTGGCAGCATTTCTATGAACGGGAGGAAATATAGCCATCCTATTTGGATCGTGAGAATGAGTCCGCAGGACTCATTCTCACAACACCCACTTCCGTTTACAACTCATTGAGGACTGCTATGGGCGGTGGAAAAGATGCTCAGGGAAAATTCATCTGCTCATCAGGTTTGGCTTTTAGAGTGAATTAGAGCGCGATCGCGGCGGTAATCTAGCTGTTTATCCGTTCACTGTGGCAATGTGTCAATTTCTCAACATTGCCCAGCCCCATTGCCTAACTGAGCCGATAGTATTTTGTGATAGATCCATGCTTGTCCAGCGCGATCGCTCGGTTTATTCTGTTTCTGGCTATTTCATGAAGCCCGTTCAATCGTTTATCGCATCACTACGAAAACGTCTTCCTTCATGGGATGGTCGATCCCTTCAGGTTCGCCTCACTTTGGGGGTCACGCTGATGACATTCCTGGGCGTGGGCAGCATTTCTGCTTGGATGGCATGGCGAACGCAGGAAATTTTGATTAGCAGCCATAAGCAACTCACTCGCGATACGGCCGCTCGATTTCCAGAAGATGTGGAGCTATACCGCGACATGATGCCAGTGGATGAGGCGGTTCAGCGGGTGATTGACCATCGAACGCTGCCCGGAATGCTGATTGTGGTGAGCGATCGCCAGGGGAATATGGTCTTGCCGAGTGATGCAGATGCATCCACGCAGGCATGGGCGATCGCACTGATTGATAATGCCGATAGTGCCAACCGGTTGGGCACCATTGAAACGGTAGGCGATCGCACTTGGGTGTTGTGTAAAGGCGCATTGGATGTAGAAAACCAGCGGCTGGGCACGCTCTACGTTGCCAAAGACATCACCACTCCCCAACGAATGTTTATAGAAATCATGGGAAGTGTGCTGCTGGTGAATGTGCTGGTTATTGGCATTCTCATTCTGGTGTTGACCTATTATGTGCGGCGATCGCTGCGTCCGCTCAAAACCATTGGTCAAGCCACTCGAAATATTTGTCCTGACACCATCGGCACCGTCAGGCTAAACTTAGAAGCTGCCCCAACGGAGATAAATGACCTAGCCGACACCTGCGACGATATGCTAGAGCGCTTGTCTTGTACCTGGGATCAGCAACGGCAGTTTGTGAATGATGTTTCCCACGAACTGCGCACGCCGCTCACTCTGGTGTCTGGCTATTTGCAAAGCACCCTGCGCCGCAGCACTACCCTGACTGAACCTCAGCGGGAAGCGTTGGAGATTGCTGCGGCTGAAGCCGATCGCACGATTACGCTGTTGGAAGATTTGCTAGAACTGGCTCGGGCAGATTCGGGCAACCTGCGCTATGCGCTGACACCGCTCTGTTTGAATGAGTGGGTTGTTGATTTGGCTCGCATCACTGAGAATGGATGCGATCGCACCATCCAGGTTGTTGCGCCGGATGACAAGGTGTGGGTACTGGCTGACCGCGATCGCCTTCAGCATGCCGTCATGAACTTAATTGATAACGCGCTGAGCTATTCTGATCCCGCTACGCCGATTGTGTTGATTGTGCAGCGCCAAGCCCGACATGGAGCGATCGCGGTTCATGACTTTGGCTGTGGCATTCCGCTGCACCACCAATCTCGAATTTTTGATCGGTTCTATCGAGTCGATGAGGCGCGATCGCGGGCAACTGGCGGTAGCGGCCTCGGTTTATCTATCGTCAAAACGCTGGTTGACCGCATGGGTGGACAGGTCAGCGTATCCTCGAAACCCACTGAGGGCAGCACGTTTACCATTACCTTACCCCTGACACAGGCAAACTCATGACAGCAACAATTTTGGTCGTTGAAGACGAAGAAAAGCTGGCCCGGTTTATTGAACTAGAGCTAGGCTATGAGGGTTATTCCGTGACGGTAACCAATGATGGATTGGCAGGGCTGACGGCGGCTCGCGATCTCAATCCTGATTTAATTTTGCTGGACTGGATGATGCCCGGACTGTCGGGGCTGGAGGTCTGCCGTCGCTTGCGGGCTACAGGGTCGAGAACGCCGGTCATTCTGCTAACGGCTAAGGATGATATTGGCGATCGCGTGGAAGGGTTGGATGCCGGAGCCGATGATTATGTGACCAAGCCGTTCAGCATCGAAGAATTGCTGGCTCGTGTTCGGGCCCACCTGCGCCGCACCCAAGAGGATGATCCTGACCTGCTGCAATTTGAAGACCTCTCGCTCAATCGCAAAACCCGTGAGGTATTTCGGGGCGATCGCGCCATCGAACTCACCGCTAAGGAATTTGACCTGCTGGAATATTTGATTAGCAATCCTCGTCAGGTGATTACCCGCGATCGCATCCTTGAAAAGGTGTGGGGGTATGACTTCATGGGCGACTCCAACATCATTGAAGTTTACGTGCGCTACCTGCGGCTGAAGCTAGAAGCTGAAAATGAAAAACGGCTGATTCAAACTGTGCGTGGCGTGGGATACGTCCTGCGTGAATAAGTCTACTCAGCCCACCAACGCAGATACGCCTCTGGCTAGCGTCCGTCCCTTGCCAGTCTGTCTTTCATTTCTCAGCAGAGTGGCCACCCTTCCCGCCCAAATGGCTGAACCTTCGACTCTCACCTTCCAGGTAGTGATTTCATGTAAGGATTTTGGGCGGTGTGGGCACTGCCCACACCGCCCAAAATCCTTACCAATAGAGAACGATCGCTTCATCAAGTCTTTAAATGGTCTAAAGAGTTCTGTCATCTGAATAATGAAACTTATAATGAAGGCGTGACCAAATTAATGGTAACGATGCCTAGATAATGTCTCTAAAAATATTAGGGTTGACCTGAACCGTTGCTGCTAGTTTGAATTAGCGTGTATGGGTCAGATGGACTGTAATTAAACTGTTGATTTCTCCAATACCGATTTCTTAAATACCGAGCGCTAACTCCACTATTCTTGGCAATTTTCCATACCCAGACTAATCTCAGAAAACTGAATCTAGATAGAGGCTAGGCGATATTGATCCCTCAGACATTGGATTAGCTGACCGAACTTTTAATCGTAGGGTAGCACTCTAAATCTCCCGCGATCGCTCATTCCCACGGTCGCTACAGGCACACAACCGTAGATAGTAATTGCCTAAGAGGGATAGCAATACTCATCGTTATGGCATATCGTTGATGCGACTAACTGTAACGCCACTAACTGTAGGATTCATTTGTAAAGTCTTTCTATGATTTTTCAATTTATGAATCGAATGTTGCTCAAGGCACAAGTTGTACGTGCTGTTTGCCTCTATCGTTGCAGTGAATCAACGACCCAATCGAATGATTCCTCGACAGTCTGTTACAACAGTTCGTTTTGACAGTCTGTTGAAGCTGTGAATTTTAGATAGTGTATTGCTGTTTTCTGTGGTCTAGTCTCTTTAGCAGCCGTGAATTTGCAATTCACGATCGCTTGCCGTATTTAGCCCACAGTGACCCGCACCTAAACGCTGTCTGATATTAGAATCTAATCTTGGAATTGACCTGCAATTGATAATCGGGGCGATCGCAGGCATCCATTTTATCTTAGGTTTATTTTTTCCTACACTACGACCCGATTGAGAGCATTTCTGGAGCCTTTTATGACAATCCTAAATCCCAATGCAGCTTACATTCACGTTAGCGCTTCTGAAGACCTTGAAGCGCACATCTCACAGGTAAAATCGGCCCAAGAAGCCTATGCAAAATTTAGCCAAGAGCAGGTCGATCATATTTTCAAGCAAGCTGCGATCGCGGCTAACGTTGCTCGAATTCCCCTGGCAAAGCTGGCGGTTCAGGAAACAGGGATGGGTGTAGTCGAAGATAAAGTGATCAAAAATCACTTTGCTTCAGAGATGATTTACAACAGGTACAAAAATGAGAAAACCTGCGGCATCATTGAATCTGATGATTCCTTCGGGTTTGAGCGCATTGCCGAACCCGTCGGTATCTTAGCCGGCATCATTCCAACGACTAACCCCACCTCCACAGCCATCTTCAAAGCGCTACTGGCCCTGAAAACCCGAAACGGCATTATCTTTTCGCCGCACCCTCGCGCTAGGCAATGCACCATTGAGGCCGCACGAACGGTGCTACGCGCCGCCGTAGATGCAGGAGCGCCACCCAACATTATTGGCTGGATTGATGAACCAACTGTGCCGCTCTCTCAGCAGCTAATGCAGCACGCTGATATTAAGCTGATCCTAGCGACAGGCGGCCCGAGCATGGTGAAAGCAGCTTACTCGTCTGGCAATCCATCGCTGGGTGTGGGTGCTGGGAATACGCCTGCGGTGATTGACGAAACGGCTCACATCAAAATGGCAGTTAGCTCTATCCTGCTGAGTAAGACATTTGATAACGGCATGATTTGCGCCAGTGAGCAATCGATTGTGGTTGTTAATTCAGTGTATGACGAGGTTAGGCAAGAATTTCAGGATCGGGGTGCTTATCTACTGAATCCTGAAGAGCGCGAAAAAGTTGGCGGCATTATTTTGTCGAATGGTCGGCTAAATCCAGCGATCGTCGGTCAGCCTGTCCAAAAATTGGCAGAGCTAGCCGGAATTGAGGTTCCAGAAGAAGCCCGCATTCTGCTGGGTGAAGTGGATGCGATTGATTCGAGTGAACCCTTTGCCTATGAGAAGCTATCGCCTATTTTGGCAATGTATCGTGCATCTGACTTTTTGGAAGCTGTACATAAGGCAGAGTTGTTGATTAACTCTGGGGGGCATGGACATACGTCTGTGCTGTACACAAACCCCGGCAATGCCGATCACATGAAGTATTTTGAGTCTCGGTTGGAAACGGCGCGGGTGTTAATCAATACGCCAGCTTCCCAAGGGGCGATTGGGGATTTATATAACTTCCAACTTGACCCATCGCTGACCCTGGGATGCGGAACCTGGGGCGGCAACTCTGTCTCGGAAAATGTTGGGCCCCATCATTTACTGAACATCAAAACCGTAACCCAGCGCCGTGAAAATATGCTGTGGTTCCGAGTGCCGCCTAAGGTCTATTTTAGATTTGGCTCGTTGCCGATCGCGCTGAGAGAACTGGCAGGTAAGGAACGCGCTTTCATTGTGACAGATAAGCCTCTTTATAACTTGGGAATGACCCGTGGCTTGACTGAAGTGCTTGAGGAGGTCGGATTAAAATATCATATTTTTACTGATGTGGAACCCGATCCATCATTGTCTACGGTTAACAAAGGCGTGGATGTGATGAATAACTTCCAGCCAGACGTGATCATTGCGCTTGGCGGTGGGTCGCCGATGGATGCTGCAAAGGTGATGTGGCTGATGTACGAACATCCTGAAACTCAGTTCGATGGGTTGGCGATGCGGTTTATGGACATTCGTAAGCGGGTGTATGACCTACCGCCGCTGGGTGAGAAGGCTATGATGATTTCGATTCCCACCACGTCAGGAACTGGATCAGAGGTGACGCCCTTTGCGGTTGTAACCGACGATCGCACGGGCATTAAATATCCGCTGGCGGACTATGCCCTAACTCCGAACATGGCGATCGTCGATCCAGAATTAGTAATGAATATGCCAAAAAGCCTGACGGCCTTTGGCGGTATTGATGCGCTGACCCATGCACTCGAAGCCTATGTGTCTGTTTTGGCGACGGAATTTACTAACGGACTGGCGTTAGAGTCTATTCGCTTGTTGTTTAAGTATCTGCCGAGTGCCTATAAAAATGGTGCGAATGATCCGAAGGCTCGTGAAAAAGTTCACTATGCTGCAACAATGGCAGGGATGGCGTTTGCGAATGCTTTTCTTGGGGTTTGCCACTCGATGGCCCATAAGTTAGGGTCAACTTTCCATGTGCCCCATGGTTTGGCTAATGCGCTGATGATTTCTCATGTTATTCGCTATAACGCCACTAATGTTCCTTTCAAGCAGGCGATTTTCCCACAGTATAAGTATCCGAATGTGAAGTGGCGCTATGCGCGGATCGCTGACCACCTGAACCTCGGTGGCAATACGGAGGATGAGAAGGTGGAACTGTTGGTGAATGCGATCGAGGATTTGAAAAAAGAACTCGATATGCCAATGACGATCAAAGAGGTGCTATCGGAAGACGATCGCTCTTTCTATGAGCAGTTGGAAGAGATGGCTGAGCAAGCGTTTGATGATCAATGCACAGGCGCAAATCCTCGATATCCATTGATTCGGGATTTGAAAGAACTGTACGTGCTGGCTTACAAAGGCTGCCGGATTGACTCGATGCTCTATCACAAGGACGTTCCTGCGGCCCATGAACTGGCGGTGATGGATGTGCCAGAAGATGCTGATGATGGCTTGGCGATCGCATCTTCCTAAAATAAGCCTGTCTCCACTTGCCGCGCTGGTTGATAACGCTGGACACAGTTTGATGGACGATAAGGGCAGGGAATTGGATTTTATCTTATCTGAAGATTTGTAGAAAAGCCGTTTCCGCGCCCGATTCTCTTTTGTCTGTCAATTGGTTCGTCAATTAGAATCCCAGCTTTTTGGATTTTACTCACGCTGACGGATTGATTAAACATATCCCCGATCGCTCTTCCGGTACAACGGATTAGAAAGCGATCGGGGATTTTTTAGACTATCGATGTAACTTGGGTATTACTGGCAGGATGAATTGAAACGATGGTTCGATTCATCCAACTTAAATCAGCCCCAGAAGTAGTAACGCCGTAACCTGGATTGTGAGAGGGATTCCGCGCAAATTTGCTCTCATCCCCTAAGACTGATGTATTCTACGCAGCGGTCTGCTGTCTTGATGTTCAAGATACAAGGGAACTGCAAAGCTGAGAAACGCCCTTTGTTCCAGCCTCCAAGTCCTGCTAGGCATTTCGGCAATTTCTGCTGCCGTTCTTCAACCTATCGACCCTCCAGCGCCGTCACTAGGGCCACCGCCTAGTCTTCTGCAAAGACATACCGATAGAGTTCGCTGGGATCGGGTTCAGGACTGTCTTGAGCAAACTGGACTGCATCATCAATCACAGCCTGAATACGCTTTTCGATCGCTTTTAGCTCTTCAGGGGTTGCCAATTTGTGTTCAACCAGGTGCTTAGCCAAGCGTTTGAGCGGATCACGGGAAAACCAGGCTTCTTTTTCCTGGCGGCTGCGAAGCTCATCAGGGTCGGCTAATGAATGCCCCCGAAAGCGATAGGTTAGTGCTTCAATCAGGGTTGGCCCTTCCCCAGCACGGGCACGGGCGATCGCTTCTTGGGCAACTTGGCGCACCGCTAGCACGTCCATACCGTCCACCTCCACGCCCACCATATCAAACACGCTGGCTTTCTTAAAAATTTCTGGCTGAGAGGTTGCGCGATCGTGAGCCATGCCAATCGCCCACTTATTATTCTCCACCACAAACAAAATTGGCAACTTCCACAACGCGGCCATATTCAAACATTCAAAAAACTGACCGTTATTCGATGCACCATCACCGAAGAAACAGGCCGTTACTTGGTCAGCACTCGCATCTCCCAGCGCTTCCCGACGATATTTAGACTGGAATGCGGCCCCAGTGGCTACCGGAATTCCCTCAGCTACAAATGCATAGCCACCCAGCAAATGATGCTCCGCTGAGAACAGGTGCATCGAGCCGCCGCGCCCCTTGCTGCATCCGGTTGCCTTGCCGAACAGTTCTGCCATTACGTTACGGGCTGGAACGCCTGCACTCAGCGCATGAACGTGATCTCGATAGGTGCTGCTCACAAAATCATCGGAGCGCATAGACTTAATCACGCCAGTCGAGACGGCTTCCTGTCCGTTGTATAAATGGACAAAACCGAACATCCGACCGCGATAATACATCTCGGCGCACTTGTCTTCAAAAAAACGCCCTAACACCATATCTTCGTAAACAATCAACCCATCTTCACGGCTGATCGTTGATGACGTTGGGGTAAAGACAGGTAACGTTCGCTCTTGTTCCATCAGTTTGCGGGTCCTTCTGAAAAATTGCTGGTCGCTATGGTCAGAGACTCAAACGGGGACGACTCCGCCCCCGCTAGCCCTATCAAATATATCAGGGTTCACGCTCCAATTGGAGTGGCGCTTGGGCAATCAGCACTCAAAGGGGCGATCGCCGAGCCTATCCATGGGTCAACCAGCGAGCGGCATCTTTAGCATGGTAGGTCAAAATCATGTCGGCTCCGGCCCGTTTGAAGCTTGTCAAGGTTTCTAGGGCAACCTTTTGTTCATCAATCCAGCCGTTTAGCGCGGCTGCCTTGATCATGGAATATTCGCCGGAGACGTTATAAGCCGCAACGGGCAAGTTCGTGGCTTCCTTAACGCGCCAGATGATGTCCATATAAGACAGTGCCGGTTTCACCATTAGCATATCTGCGCCTTCTTGAATATCCAGTTCAATTTCTTTGAGCGCTTCAGTGCCGTTCCCTGGGTCCATTTGGTAAGTGCGGCGATCGCCAAATTGTGGGGCCGAGTCGGCCGCGTCACGGAATGGGCCATAGTATGCCGAAGCATATTTGGCAGCGTAGGACAAGATGGGAATATCAGTGAAGCCTCCTTCATCTAGCCCCTGACGGATAGCCTGCACAAAGCCGTCCATCATACCCGATGGTGCAATAATATCTGCGCCTGCTTTGGCCTGGGAGACGGCTGTTTTCTGAAGTAGCGCCAGCGTGGGATCGTTCAAAACCCGCCCAGTCAAATCCCCAACGTCTAGATACCCGCAATGACCGTGAGATGTGTACTCACATAGGCAAGTATCGACGATTACCACCAAGTCAGGAACTGCGTCTTTGACGGCTGTGCTAGCTTGCTGGACGATGCCGTGATCGTGCCAAGCGCCAGTGGCTTCTGTATCTTTAGTATCTGGAATACCAAATAAGATGATTGCCGGGATGCCCAAATCGTAGACTTCTTTTGCTTCTTCTACAATTTTGTCTACCGAAAGCTGATAGACGCCCGGCATGGATTTCACTTCGGTCGCCACGCCTGAACCGGGAACCGCAAAGAGGGGGTAGATGAGATCGTTGGTGGTAACAACGGTTTCACGCACCATGCGGCGCAGTTGGGGATGGTTCCGCAGACGACGAGGACGATGAGTTGGAAACATTCGCTTCTAAATGGGAGGACTCTGTTAAACAATAGGATAATTCTGTCATTCAGTCTAAAGGGTTGGCTGCACCAACGTACAGGATTCAGATTACATTGTGTTACGAAATTAGCGGTGCGGGTTCCGCGCTGGTAGCCAACGTTCACGGATGGGTGTTTGAGTCGGTTGTCCTTGGGGTAAATCCTACCCAGCCGGGGTGGCAGAGATGGATGGCTTTGTGGGCGAGGTGTGAGATGATTTGGATGAGCGCGATCGCATTGGTTCTAGGATAAAGTAATAGCCTTCGTGGATAATTTTGAAGCCTGCTTTGGCAAAAATCTTGCGGTTGGTGCGGCGATTCTCCGACGACGATGGCAGCAATGGCGCACTGGTGTAGACGACGCCTTCGCTGGTGATGCCCCGCCGAACGCCCTTAAAAAATTCGGTGATGGTTTCGGGACTGTGGTAATGAAAGGCAAAACTAGGGCGATCGAACAGGTTAAAGCAAGCAATGAGATCAAATTTCTGGTTGACAGAAAGGCGGCTCAGCCACTGCTGCACATCAATAAATTCGCTAGTTTTGTGTTTATAAATGGGTTGATAGCTGTATTCATCGGGGTTGTGCTGGCGCGGGTCTAGACCGATGGTGTGCGCTCCCAGCATTTGCAGAATTTCAGCCGTAACCGGGGGATGATCCTGATAAAACTGAGCAAGCAAGTTGGATGTGTCGAGGTCGGGGCCGTAACTGGATAGGGCACCACACCCAATGTCTAGGGCACGCACGCCATTCAGCGGGCTGGTATGCAAATGATTAAAGTCATCACAGAGGGTTCCGGCCAAAAAAAGGAAGTGGGGTTTCAGGATATGTTGATCAAAGTCAATCTTGAATCCCTGGAAGCGATCGCTACTGCGGCACATGCGAATGACGATTTGAGTGCCAAAGTTATTCAGTTGTTTTAAGGTTGGATACCGTCCCAACACCACATCGGGCGGCGTATCGCTGTCAAGCTCCAACAGCATCCGTTTGAGCAACGCTTCAATGCGCTTAGCTTCTGTCGCGAGATGCTTCGCGGTTGGCAATGCTCGATAGGTCTGATACTGGAGTCTAACGTCACTCAACGAACCGGGCTGAGCTGGCGCGGCCATAATCTACCCCATACGACGATCATTCAGTATCCGCATCATATCTCAACTGATCGACAAATTGAGGGCAATTTTCAATTTACGAGCGATCGCGCCTAGCACCCGGAACCTCTGCCCGTAGTCGTATATCTCGTCTGTTGGGGGGCAAGTCTCCTGACCGATCCTATGCATTACGCAAAAGTCGCCAGACCCTTTGCCTCATGACCCTTCTAGCGGCTCAGCGTTCTCGGTTCAAAAACGAGGACGGCGGGTTTTAGCGAGATCTGCGTAATGGATTGTGACCGAGCCGGGCGCAGGAGACTTGACCCAAGGCTGAGTCGGCGTTTGGTCGGTCAAGCGGTCTATCAAGCAATCCGTTCAGGCTACTGCACAAAGGTGGTTGCATCTCGCTGCATCGAAAAAATGGGAATTTGCGGATCAACGGCATGGGCGATCGCCCCGCTTTCCGTGGCGTCATGTTCAGCCGCATCCCGTAACTGTTCCCGCAGGTCAGGCATCACACACAGGGCCCGCGTCCAGTCTGGAATTTGCGCCCCGGCCGGATCATGAAAATACTGCTCCCCGGCACGGGCAATAATTTTCTCAAACCGTTCGATCGCATCCTCTTCTCGGTGGCGGTTGTAGTCAATGCCGTTGAACCGAGCATCCACAAAATACTGGCGCGTAAAGTCCTGGGCCCGGCGACGGAACTTCACCCGCAGGGTATGGATGTGGTCAATGGATACGACCACTTGTTCCATTTCAGTCAGTGTCCGCAACATTGAGGTGAGAATATCGCAACACATCCGCTGCAAGCCCTCTTCGGGAGTATTACCGATCGCTTGGTGCTTATGTTCAAAAAAGCCAAGGTCAACTTGAGAGACTCGTTTCTGGGCAACATTGCGATACACTTCAGCCAAAAAGCCAACCTCTAGCCCCCAGTCGGACGGAATCCGAGTGGTTAGGGCTAGATCGCTGGTCAGTGCAAATTCACCAGAGAGGGGATAGCGATAGGCGCTGAGGTAGCGCAGATAGTCTCGATCGCCAAACATTTCTGTAAGCGCTGTCAGCAGCGGAGCCACAAACAGCCGCGCTACTCGACCATGAAAGCCCCGTGGAAAACTTCCGAGTCGGGCGTAGTACGCTTTGTTGAAGGCGATGCCGAACTCACGTTCCAACAGGGGATAGAGCAATTTCAATGGGTAGGTGCGATCGTAGGTTGTAATGTCTGCATCGTGCAGGGCGATCGCATCTGCGGTCAGCGAGGCTACTCCCAAACCCAGCCATACGGCGCGCCCCTTGCCCCGAAACTGAGTGACATCTAAACCGCGATCGCGCAGGTTATAGAGTACCTGAGTCACCTTGGGGCCATTCTCCCAAAGCACCAGCGTCTGCTGCGGCAAAGATTCAAAAAACTGTACGGCTCTAGAATATTGCTCTAGGGTTTTGGCATACAAGCAAATAATGACTGTTTGAATAAATTCACACGTTGCCAGATGGTCGCGAATCATACCCAGTGCTGGGCGCTCAAGTTCCTCATACAGTGCAGGAACAATCACCGCCGTGGGTGAGTGCTTCGTAAGCTGGATAAGCCGTGATTCGAGATAACCAATGTCACAATCGAAGTCGTGAATCGTCGTGATAAGTTCTTGCTTATAATCCATGCAACCACCTGACGTCGTTGAGTACCATCACCAATGCGCATCTGACAACAACCCAAACGGTGCCTCAATAAAGACTAACCGCAGTGCCCATCATCGCGCCCATGGCATCGGACAAACTGGATGAACCGGTAGTATTAAAGAACACTTGCAATATCCTGACAGTGCCAATTTCCATTGCTACACTGCGCCAAGTCTGGGTATAGCCTCCGGGTACAGCTAACCCCGCCCGTCAAGGTTACTATATCTAAACGCAATTATTAAGTGAATCTAAAAGCGATCGCTGTCTAGATTGCTACAAACTCAGGATGAAAAACATGCGAAATACTCACCAAGTCTCAAATATTGCGGTCTTGCGATCGGGTGCCTGTGAGGGCTGACCTGATACCACCGTTAGTTCCAAAATTGCTTGAATAGGGGTATTGAGCGATCGCAGCGTTTAACGACCTACGAGAAAATCAGGGTTCTAGTCCATTTCGGAGCGGATCACGCGAACAGAAACGGTAGGGTTCCAGCACTTGACTGGAAAACTGACCATGGCATGGATGGTTCATTGTCGAAATGGGCAAAAACGGGCAACTTGATTACTCGTCAATTTCCGATAGTCCCGGTCAGGATTTTGGGTGGTGTGAGCAACGCTCACACCACCCAAAATCCTGACATGAATCCCACTACCCTCGTCAATTTCCTAGGCGGCAAACTCAGGGGAAACCATCGCTAGGCGTATCAGTAGATTTGGAAGCATGACCTGTTGACCCTCCAGCCCCTTCTGCCAAAATGAGTAAAGGAACTGAGTTCAAAGTCCTTCGTCTGCCCTGGGCAACTGTGTAATAGCCGTTACGGAAGTTTGGCAAGAAAAATCGTGACCGTGGAGTGCAATTCTGAGGCACCGCGTTTAGACTGTGTAATGTTTGCGTTTAGATGCAACCCCATTCACCCATGAGGGCGGCGCGTAAGTTATGACACTACTGAACATCCATATTCTGCCATGACCTTTACTCCTCACCCAACGCACTCAATGAACCCTAGGGATATTCTGGCTCGGCGTATTCGCCCCCTGCTAGAATGCATCTATCCGCATCAATCAATTGATCTGTTAATCAACCGAATTACAGAATTAGTTGGCGATCGCTTGTCCAGCTCTACTGAAGAAAATCTAGATAAGTGGAGCGAAAATAATGTACTGATGATCACCTATGGCGATAGTGTTTTGAGTCCACAGGAAAAGCCATTAGTGACCTTAAAAAGGGTACTGGACGACTATTTTCACGAAACGCTGACGGGTGTTCATATCTTACCGTTCTGTCCCTACAGTTCGGATGATGGTTTTGCTGTGATTGATTATCTCAAGATAAATCCTCGCTTGGGCGATTGGGATGATGTTCGTGCGATCGCCCAAGACTATGATCTGATGGCAGATTTAGTACTGAATCACATTTCCAGTGAGAGTGAGTGGTTCCAGCAATTCAAGCAGGGTGAAAAACCAGGCTGCGACTATTTTATTACGGTTGATCCTAGTATCGACACTTCTGCGGTGGTACGACCACGCAGTACGCCGCTTTTGGTAAGCGTTGATACAGTTAATGGACGGCAGCACGTTTGGGCAACGTTCAGCAATGACCAAATTGATCTTAACTTTGAAAACCCTGACGTGTTGCTGGAATTCATTAAAATTATCTTATTTTATGTTGCTGTTGGCTCAAAGTATATTCGTCTGGATGCAGTAGGATTTTTGTGGAAACGGCTGGGTACATCCTGCATTCATTTACCTGAAACCCATGCTATTATTCGACTCTTTCGTGAGATTTTGCAAGTTATTGATCCCTCTGTTGCGATCATTACGGAAACCAATGTGCCTAATCGAGAAAATCTCAGCTATTTTGGCAATCGCAATGAGGCGCACATGATTTATAACTTTAGCTTGCCGCCGCTGTTGCTAAATGCTCTGATGCAGGGGCGATCGGATCACTTAAAAACATGGATGATGAGTATGCCTCCAGCCCCAGTTGGCTGTGCTTATTTTAACTTTATTGCATCACACGATGGCATTGGGTTGCGTCCGGCGGAGGGATTGCTAGATGAGAATGAATATCATACGCTGATTGATACCATGAAGCGATTCGGCGGCAAAATCAGTATGCGTCGTCGTCCGGACGGTAGCGAAAGTCCCTATGAGATCAATATTTCTCTGTTTGATGCCATGCAGGGCACTGTCAAAGGCCCGGATCAGTGGCAGGTTGAGCGTTTTCTCTGTGCCCAAACTATCATGCTATCTCTGGAGGGCGTACCTGCATTTTACATTCATACGTTACTCGCTACACCAAACGACGTAGATAAGTTTTCTCAGATAGGGCTTAATCGTTCGATCAATCGGCATCAGTGGGATTATGAAAGGCTGACTCAGCGGTTGGCTGATTCAAGTACGCCCCATGCGATCGTGCTGAAAGAATTGTGTCGCCGTATTCAAATTCGCCGTCGGCAGCCAGCGTTTCATCCGAATGCAACTCAATATACACTTCATCCAATGAATAAGTCTCTGTTTGCCTTTTGGCGGCAGAGTATGGCGCGTGATCAAAGTATTTTCTCAATTCATAATCTTAGCGATCGCACCCAGAATCTGCGTTTATCCAATCTAAACCTGTTGATTATGGACCCCTGGTGTGATCTGATCAGTGGGCAGCTCATTCGGGATATTCATGATAAATTTACACTCAAGCCCTATCAGTCGGCCTGGATTACCAACAAGTTTGAGGAATCAGATAATGTGTCCTGAGCGTATAGCGTATCTGTAACACACCCAGCCGAGCTAATTCACTAATTGGCATACGTTTGGCGATGGGGGGCGATCGCTCAAACTTTTGGTAGTCCTTTATTGATAAGGATTTTGGCTGATGTGGGCGTTGCTCACACTACCCAAAATCCCTACATGAATACTACTGCTCAACTTTTGAAGATGTTTTTCCGATTGCAGCTTCATGTCTAACCCGCATACTCTGGTTTTTACTGACCTTGACGGCACATTGCTGAATCAGGATGATTATCAATTTGAAGCGGCATTGCCGGTGCTTCAGCGTTTGCACCAGCATAGGATTCCGGTTATCCCCGTGACGAGCAAAACTCGCGCTGAGGTGGAGTGGATTCGGCAACAGGTTGCACCGGATGATCCGTTTATTGTTGAAAATGGCAGTGCAATTTTTTATGGCAGGGGCGATCGCCGATTTGTGCGATCGCAATCGGACGCATCGAATCCTGATCAGCGCTTTGAGGTTGTTTGTCTGGGTTGCTCCTATGCTGAGGCGCGCCAGGGACTGTCTAGGTTATCTTACCAAGTCAACACAACCCTGGGAGGATTCAGTGATCTTTCGGAAGATGCATTGGCTGAATTAACTGGGCTAAAGACGGAAGAGATACAGCGCGCTAAGTATCGTGAGTTTACAGAACCATTTGTAACTCCCCGCTCAATGCCGGCAGATATGCCGAAGGCGGCAGCGCAGCTTGGATTTCGGTTAGTGGTGGGCGATCGCTTTTCCCATTTGATTGGCCAAAATGCGGGTAAAGGTAGGGCAGTTCGTCAAGTCATTGCTGCCTACCAATCGATCCATCCTCATGACACTGTCCATACTATTGGTCTAGGCAATAGCCCAAATGATCTGGAAATGCTGGAGGTTGTGGATCAGGCTATTGTGATTCCGGGGCGGTCTGGCCCCCACCCTGAACTGTGCGATCGTGGTTGGGCGATCGCGCCCTTGACCGGCTGTCGAGGTTGGGCAGCTAGCGTAGCTCAATATTTAGATAAAACGCTATTGAATGACTGAGAAATATAGAGCAGAAAAGATTTTTCAAAAACTAATGAATCTAAATCAGATTGCTATAGTAATCCCAAATGAGTTGTGAATAAGAATAGGCGCTGTGAGAGCGAGTCCGCAGAACTCGCTCTCAAAATCCAGATAGGATCGCTATAGACCCAGAATTGAGCTATCTGTTCTGACTTTTCTACATTATCCTCAGGATGCGCTCAGGGGCAGTGGTATTCATATAATGATTTTGGGTGGTGTGGGCGTCGCCCACACTACCTAAAAGTATGACCAATAGAGGATAATCCATTATCCGGTTTGGATGACTCCAGATAGCTTGTCAATGAACACAGTGCCTCAGTCACCCGAAATGTGAACGACGACTTCGCGGGGCTGACCACGTTGGCGATGCTCCCAAATATATATGCCTTGCCAAGTTCCCAACAATAAGCGCCCATGGGACAGCGGAATTTGTTCAGATGTATGGGTCAGCACCGTGCGGATATGGGCAGGCATATCGTCTGGGCCTTCCATGCTGTGAATGTAGTCGTAGCTGTCGGGTACCAGCTTAGCGAAAAAATTAGATAAGTCTTTGAGTACATCTGGGTCTGCATTTTCTTGGATAATTAGACTGGCAGATGTATGACGCAAAAACAGGCTACATAGCCCAGTTCGGATACCTGATTCAGAGACGGCTTGCTGTACGTCTGTGGTAATCTTGCTGAGGGATTTACCATCCGTGTGGATTTTTAACACGGTTTGATAGGTACTCATCGCGGACTACTTCCAATACGTCTCGATCATTATACTCTAGACCACCGAGGGATTGCTGAAAAAAGCTCAGCCAATAGCCAGAAACAGAATTAAGAACAATCGCCCCTTGCCACGGTGACATGAGCATTGTTGGTTTCCTGCATCCATTAGCTTACTCAGTCATAACTCGGGCAGTGGTATTCATGCAAGGATTTTGGGTGGTGTAGGCATTGCCTACACCACCCAAAATCCCTACCAATAGAGGACTACCATAATTCGATGCTATAGCAATCCTATTTGGATTGTGAGAAGGATTCCGCAGGAATCCTTCTCACAACAACCATTCTCACTTTACAACTCATTTAGGATTGCTATAGTAATTGCTAGACTATCGAATAAAGTGATGTGAGTGGCGATCGCGTGAATATCTTCCTGCAAGAGCTTTCCAAGCAATACAAACAGCACAGCATTCCTTACACCCTAAACTTCGCTACTGGCTACACTAGACTGGTCAGATTCGGGAGTTGGGGTAGCATCCTGACCTTTGAAGGCGAGTCGTAGAAAAGGAGGAGCCAGAAATGTAGTTAGAATAACCATGATGATAATGGCAGCTTCCAATGGCTTACCTAGAACACCGCTTGCAGACCCAATCCCGGCAAATACCAAACCAACTTCGCCCCGTGGCACCATACCGATACCAATCGCTAGTCGGTTGATTTGAGATTGACCAAACACGGCCCAACCGGTAACAACCTTACCCAGAATTGCAACTACAATCAAGAATCCAGCAATCACTAATCCAGCCCGGTTTTCAGAAATGGTTGGATTGAGAACGCTCAGGTCAGTCTTTGCACCGACGCTTACAAAGAAGATTGGGACTAAGATATCGGCAATCGGAATAACCTGCTGATCTAGTTCTCTCCGCTTATCAGTTTCATCCAGCACTAAACCTGCTGCGAATGCACCTAAAATTGCTTCAAGATGAATTGCATTCGCTAGAAATGCCATTAGAAATGCAAAGACTAGAGCAGGAATAATTAGTTTACCGCGAGTTTGCAGTTTTTCTGCGATCGCTACGAAAGCTTTACTGAAAAAGTTACCTAAGAAAATGGCACCGAGCAGAAAGGTACTAGCACTGACGACGAGATACACAATATTCATAACATCGACTTCGCCAGTCTTCGCTAAGCTAGCCACAACGGCCAAAACAATGATTCCCAGAACGTCATCGATGACAGCCGCTCCGACAATAATCTGACCTTCTCTAGATTTGAGATGTCCTAGTTCAGATAAGACCTTTGAGGTGATACCAATGCTAGTAGCTGTTAAGGCTGCGCCTGCAAAAATTGCAGGAATAGTTGGCGTGTGGAACAGTGCAATTAGACCAACTGTGCCAGCTAAGAAGGGAACCACTACTCCAACAACAGCAACGACAGCAGCTTGGTAGCCAACTTTCGTGAGTTCGCGCAACTCCGATTCTAAACCGATCTCAAATAGGAGAATAATTACCCCCAGTTCAGCTAAGACTGAAACAACCTCGCTTTGACTCTCAAAAATTGATGTAGCAGATTCAGGACTCAGTCCACCGCTAATCCACTGCAAAATCGGCATGAGTGACCAATCCGTTGCGATCGCTCCCCCTTCAGGAAAGACCAGCAGGTGCAGTGCTGACGCACCGACCAATACTCCGCCAACTAACTCACCTAGGACAGGAGGTAAGTTTAACATTCGCGTCAATTCACCGCCAATCTTGCTAGCAATGTAAACGACGACTAAGCTCAACAGTACTGCTGCCAGAACAGTAGGCGCTTCCTCTGGAGTTGTAGTTCCTAGTAGTGAAGTCATTGGATAGATGATACTGTCTGGATTGAACATGCCCCAGGACATTGAGCTGAGTAAAACATCTAACGAAAACATGAATACCTCTCTAACGCGCGAAAACTAAGAATGCCGGGTGTAATTGGATCAGTCGGGTAGCCCTCTACTATTGAGGTATTGACGGCTTCTGGTGGTGTGGGCGATGTCCACAACACCAAAACCTTAGATGAATACCACGACCGATGAGTCGAAAGTCTGGGAAGCAAGGCTGCACGAGTCGTATTAACTGACCTATGATTGACTCTGACTTACTGTAACTATCTATCTTCTGAGCCTTTAGCCAGTAGCAGAGAAATAGAAGCACATATCAAAAATCTGTGTACACTTTCCCTCTATAATTTTCTATGAACTCAATCTGTCTTGGTGAATGATGCATGATTAACTCAGCGGCAGAGAATCCGCCTCAAATGTCATTAACAACAGGTTTTCAGACTGTCTGATGAAATCTTTTTGCGACCCTCACGACTTAAAGCCGAAGCTCGCAAACATCGCTTGAGGAATCTCAACCGTGATGACAACAGTGGTTGCCATAAAAAACCAAAGGCAATGGATGGAACATTGACCCTATAGATTTTTATCTATATCATTGAGTTTTTTGATAGGCTCAAGTCTATTAATACGACATTACCATCAATGATCAAGGTTTACATGACGCAACAATTTATGTTTCTTAGAGTCACAATAAATTTTCCTTATAGCTAAAGAGCCATGCTGAGGGCCAGTGATTAAGTTTCGTTGGTCAAAAAAAGTCAGTGCGTTGAAATGCAGGGGGACGCCTATCTGGTATTAGTCAATCAAGCTTTATGTAGAAATTCTAGCTAATTTGCGATATAAATAAGTTCTGTAAGCGGATTTTTGCAGGAACTCTCCTTATAATCTAGACTTATTTTTATTATCTAAGCGGTAACACCATAACTGCCTCGCGGGTATTGGAAGATAGTCGAGCCAGTTGTTAGGACGTGCAGGGTTCTTTTCCTGACATTCAAGTAGTCAGCTAAGATAATATGTTGCTGGAATCCTGTGCTGATCGCTTGGGTTCGGCGTTCAAGTGTTTTACTCGTGCTGAGTCATGGTTGTACATGGCTTTATGTTCTCGTTGGTCAATTTTGCGGCTAGAGGTGCGTAGTGATAGGATGACCCTAGATTGAATTAGATTGCAAACGATCAACCGGCCAATTAAGAGTTGCTTGTTAAGAGCCGCCGACTTTCGATGTAGGATGAGTAAGGCGTTACGGATGATGAAGTCATGGTAGAGAAGCCGATCAAGAAATCAGAGCTAGAGGCGCGACGAGCAGCGGAAGGCGATCGCCCCGCTCAGGAAACATCTAGGCAAGACCGAGAGGACAAAGGCAGTCGAAACCGGAAGAGCAAGCGTAAGGATAAGGGCGATCGCACGGAACGAGCGCCTTCAGTTCCGCCTGCTTTAATGCGAGGGCCCAAGCCGTCGGAGAAGAAACCGGAGTCGCAAGAAGCGCCAACAGACGGAGCGCCAACAGAATCCCCTGATGCTGAGCCGTCGGTTGCAGAGGGCAGCGATGCAGCCATGGTGGAAGCGACTGATGATAGTACGTCGTCTTAATTACTTTGTGGATGTAGATAAGTTTTATGAGAGGGGTTCCTGCGGGTTCCCTCTCATAAAACTCTCACAATTTAATTTGGGGTGGTATTCATGTAAGGGTTTTGGGTGGTATTGGCAACGCCTACACCACCCAAAACCCTTACCAATAGAGGACTACCTAATTTGGATTGCGGCAGGGTTGCTACACATGAGGTTAGGGAAAGGAGTTCGGTGCATACTCAAAGCCTGCACCTAGTCCATGGTTGGGGCTGCGGAGTCGAATTACTGCGTCAATGGGGCCAAGCGTACAGGGTTGTGGGGTTGCCCAACACAGTACATCATCAGCATTAGGATAGCGATATTCAATGTTATTAATTTGAGCCTGAGTCACAGATGCTTCTGGCAGTGGTGGTGGTAAGATGATTCGCTGACGCAGTGGACGATTCGATATTGAAAATGAAATAATGAAGCACAAGAGCAGCAATGGGAGAAGCCGTATCTGTGGGGGTGAGCGATTGATCGCCCTTTCTGAATAGTCTAGATTATAGGAGTTCAGAAAATGAAAACAGGCGATCGCTAGTATCCAGGCAGGAATCAGTATTAGATAACCTAGCCCAAATCGAAGACCTGGAGCGCTTATCATAATAAATAGACTGCCAAATATTCCAAGAATTACGGTGAGGTTGAGGGACTGGATGAGTGCTTTGCGCCAGATAATAAAAGCAATAGCACCGGATAGGACTGAAAGCCCAAGGAGAGCTGCCATTAACTGATTGGCTTTACTTTGCTGCAGCCACTGAAGGAGAACCCATGGAAAATAGGGTGTTCCGGGCGGTGGCGCTCCAAACCATTTCATCCAGCCTTGAATACTGGCTAGTTCTTGGTTGGCTTGATCGCTCGAAATTGTCCAGGGTAACTCAATGCAGAGCGTATGGGACGGGTAAAATGCGCAGCCAGACGTAACGATACCAAAAAGCGCCACTGGGGCCAGTCCAAGTAGTAAGATTAAGATAACTTGCAGTAGCGATCGTATTTGGAAGCTGCCTGTGCGCACGTAGAAAAGCAATACGACGGCTAAGATAGGAATACCGCTTAGTTTAATTGCAATCGCACTTACTCCTAACAATAGCAAGATGGGAGAAAATTGGTTTTGAAATACGGTAGAGTTAGGTAAATTGGGTGATTCAGCTTCAATAGATGGGGAGTGAAGAACCTGACCAAGCCAGCTAGTGATGCCAGCCAGTAAAAAGATCACTGCATCAGGAGATGGAGATATAAAAATATCTGTGATAAGGCTGATACCAATCGTGGCTAAGCCGATAAAAATGTAGAAGATACTGATAAACCAGTCAGCTAATATGGCGCGCCCCTGAATAATATGCCGCAGAGCAACAGTCAGGTGGATGCTACTTAACAGCATCAAAAAACCATTGGCGATGGCAATCGCTTGGGAATGAATGCCGACGGGGTTGAAAGGAGCGGCTAGCGCAAACCAAGATGAGGTAAAACTAAAGCGATCGTGGATCAGCGCAACGCCCGGTACTGCCCCAAATCTGGATAACCATTGAATAGCTCCAGCGTGATACAGTCCTGTGTCAATCCAAGTAACCTGTCGCGTCATGACTGCTGCTATCGCCCATCCTCCTAAAAGTAAAATGCACTGAACCCAGCACAATTTCCCAGTAGATAAGAAATTTTGTATAAGTCTGTGTAGAGTGTTGCGCGTATGAGATGACGAGAGCGAACCACTAACTAGGAGAATCGTGATTCCAAGGCTAATCCAGGGTGAGAGTGGTAGCACTAGAGAGACAGCAAGGAGAATGATAGACAACACCATCACGCCAATCCATTCAGCTAAGATAATGCGATCGCCTATGCGAAGGCTATTTGGATCGCCGAGATAGTCAAGAACTGCTGCGCCAATGCAGCCGCTGCTAATCCAGAGAATGATCCAGCCGACAATAAAATAAACCATGCTAAACTCAGTAACTAATGATGAACAATGAATGGTCTTGCGAACTGGGCGATCGCGTTCTGCCGGGTTTGATCTAGGAGCCTGCCTGATGAAATGAATGGTCTAATGCTAAACTGCGAAACAAAGGAAGGAAACGCTGAAATTTATACACAGCAGAGATTTCAATGATTTTAGCAAAATTGCTGAAATGCCTGCTAGACAGGGACTCTAAAGGGCAATTACAACAGGTCTACTAAAAGACAACCATAATTTGTAATGATTAAGTTTATTGGAGGAAGGTTGGATGGACTTATGACCTGTGATTTATGATGTAAGCAAGACAGTTAGTATTCTTCTAACTTTAACCGCATAAAACCCATTTGGCACCTGCCAGTAAAGCCAATTTTCTCTGGTACGCTTGCGAATTGCTCACTTGCGAATTGCTCAAGAGCTTGACCGAAATGCTGGTTTTGTTTGTCCCTCAATCAAAATTCCAAATACAGCAATCCCAAAGATTAATATGGGTGGATAAGCTCGGCAAGCAGAATTCTGTTAGAATCTGACACACAATCTAAATGGCTATAGAATCCGTATTGAGGCTAGCAAGGTGGAAGAACGCAATACAGCCCAAAACGATTTCCAGACCCATCGTTCTCCTACCAGCCGGTTTACATTATTTTACTAAAGCGACTGTTTTATCGATCAGTGTAGCTGTGCTAGTACACAATCCCAGTGGACATATTTGTCTATTCAGGCTATGACAATAAAGCTGCCATCTGATATTTCATCATCGCGATCGCCCGATCGGTTTCTAGTTTGTGGCTTAGGTAGTTTAGGTGAACATTGTGTCGTCCATCTACGAGAGTTTGGTGGGGTTGTTGTTGCGATTGAGCAACATCCACCCCATCGTTGGGAGCTATCCAATTTACTTGAATGTCTCCATCATCTGGAAGTTGGAGACTGTCGGCAGCCTGATGTGCTTCGCAAAGCTGGCATTGATGAGTGTCGAGCGGTCTTAATTGTCACCAGTAATGAACGTGTCAATATTGAAACGGCTCTAGCGGCGCGGGCACTCAACTCTCATGTGCGATTGGTTGTGCGTTCATCTCAACAAAACCTTAACCAATTGCTACAGCAGCAATTGGAAAATTTTGTTGCATTTGAACCTACACAGTTATCGGCGATCGCGTTTGCCTTAGCCGCAATGAAGCAAAATATACTAGGTCTATTCTACCTTGGCGACCAAGTGTTTAGGGTTATGAAATATCAGGTGCAGTTGGGCGATCGTTGGTGTAATATCCGTCAAATTTATGAACTGAATAATAGTAAACAGAGGGTTTTAGTCCATTATCCAGCTTCTCATGATTCTACTATGATTGCCAGTCCAGTTATATCCCGCTCTAACTTACTTTATAATTGGGAGCCGGATGTTCTCATAGGCGCAGGCGACATCATTATCACCCTAGAAGTTGGACAAACATCTCAACGTTCATCGATCATGCCATCAACATCAGCTCAAAATGAGATAGGAAATTGGTCATGGTGGCAATGGTTAAATATTTCTAGACTATGGCGACTCAGCTTCTTACCTAGTTCAGCCAGTCATCACATCCAGCAATTAGTCTTTTTTTGTAGCATCACCATACTTGGATTAGTAATAGTGAGTACAATCTTATTTTTAAATTTCTACCCGAATATTGGACTTTTGGATGCATTTTATGCAACGGCTGTCTTATTGTTAGGGGGATATGGCGACTTATTTAGCGAATATCCCTTGGCGATCGCTATTCCGTGGTGGCTGCGGCTATTCAGTTTGAGTCTGACCTTGGCAGGCACTGCATTTGTTGGGGTATTGTATGCTCTACTAACTGAAAAATTATTAGCATCCCGACTCCAATTTCTCGATCGCCGTCCACCTATTCCCAAACAGCACCATCATGTTGTGATTGGTCTAGGACGGATCGGGCGACGGGTTATGAATCTACTGAGCGAACTAGGACACCCCGTGATTGGTATCCTTAGTGAGTCGCTGGATGTGAATGAATTTCCTAACTTACCAGTTTTATCTGGAGATATTACTTCATCTCTGAACCGCGTTTACTTGGGACAGGCGGATAGTGTTATTGCGGTCACTGAAGATGAAATGCAGAACCTTGAGTGGGGACTGTTAGCCCATCGGGTTAATCCAAATTGTAGCTTGGTCATTCGTGCTTATGACGATCGCTTTAGCCAACATATTGCAAAGCTATTTCCCTACGCACAAGTGCTGTGTGTATCATCTTTATCTGCAAATGCGTTTGCGGCGGCGGCTTACGGCGAGAATATATTGGGTCTATTCCGGTTATCAAATCATACTGTGTTAGTGACGGAATATTTGATTGAGGCAGGGGATACATTAAACAAGCGTCTTTTGTCAGAAATTGCCTACGGCTATCGGGTTGTGCCGATCGCCCATTACCCTATCAATCAGCCATTCCCCCGATTTATGCCATCGGATGACATAAGACTACACGTTGGCGATCGCTTGGTGGTATTAGCAACGACGGATAACTTGCAGCGCATTGAATGGGGAGACCCATTGCCGCCGCAATGGGTCTTGACGGTTGACAAGTTAATTAATCTGTCTGCTTGTTTTGATGGAGCTACTGAAATTGCATGTATTTCAGGATGTGAGATTGGTGTTGCCCGCACACTAATGGCACAGTTGCCCAGTGTTCTACCAGTTCTACTTTACAAGCAGCAGGCCGTGCGTTTGATTCGTGCCCTAAATCGAATCCAAATTATTGCTCACGCTGAATTGAACGTAATGTAATCATTATCCAGATTTGGTATTGCTCAAAACTAAAGTAATACAACTATAATAATTCACACAAGATTGCTGTAGATTTCTTACTTCAATAAAGGACTATCAAAGTATCGCCTATCTGATTTAACGGTAAGCGTAGATTGATGACTATTCTGAGAATCACATACGCTCAACCCATGTCCACAGGCAGTCCTCAATTGGTAAAGACTTTAGGTGGTGTAGGCGCATCGCCTACACCACCTAAAGTCTTTACATAAATACCACTACCCAACATGAATATCAAAACGTGATTCGCTTATCTTATTTACATTACTCGCTTTACTACAACCAGTGTAATATCGTCATACACGATGTGATTATTAATGTGCGATCGCACATCTTGAATAATGCTGGCGCGAATTTCTTCGGAGGATAAATGCCAATACTGTTGGATAATAAAAATAAGACGATCGAGTCCGTATAGTCTACGATTGCAGTTCTCGGCTTCAGTGATGCCATCGGTATAGAGAACAATACCGTCACCCACATCTAGGGCAATGCTCCGCTGAGCAATAAATTCATCAATGTCTTCAACCATGCCGACAGGGAAACCAAGGTCAACAGTATCAACCCGCTCAACGGCTCCGCCCCGGCGCACCACAATTACTTCTTCATGCTGACCTGTAACCAAAAGCTTGCCTTCACTGTAGCTTAGTAAAGATAAGGTAAGATGGCGAGACGACCCCATACGTTGAGCGTTCTGATAAACAACGCGATTCAACACTTTGAGAAGGCGGTGAGAATCATGGTCATCCAAAGCAGACAAGGCCCGCACTGCCGTTTGAGCCATGATCATCAATACGCCACTTTCTAGTCCATGTCCTGTAACATCGCCGATACTCATCATGACACGATCGCCTTGGCTAAGGACATCATAATAATCACCACCTACCTCAGTGGCAGGTTCCATGAATCCAGCAATATCAAGTTCTGAGACAGCTTTGAGTTCAGATTCCGTCGGTAAGATCATACGCTGAAGACGGCGAGTGACCTCAAGCTCAGCCGACATTCGCAGATTATCAGCCTGGAGTTTCTGATTTAGGTTAGAAATCTCGGCATTTGCGCGGGTAAGTTCCTGAGTGCGCTCAGCGACCCGCTGCTCTAGATATTGGTTAGCGATCGCTAACTCGTTTTTTGCATCTTGTAAATACTGTTCTCGAATCTTAATTTGGCTAAACATTTGTTGGAATACGCGGGCTAGTTGCCCTAGTTCATCGGTTCGTAGGGCAACGGAGTGTAGCATAATGGGCTGAAAGGTATCAGCCTCCACCGCGGCTGCTGCCGCTGTAACTACTGTGACTTGCTCAAGATAATTTAGTAAATCCTGGGTTCTACGATCGAGCGCATCAATCACCTGGTTATAACGCTGGGCAATGTGCCCGACTTCAGTAAAAGGTTCGATCGGAACACGTAGAGATAAGTCTTGAGTAGCAGCTTGTTTATCCATTACCTGAAATAAATTATACAATTCGGTTCTGGCGCGATGCTCGGATACATTGAGTCCAATTTCTTCTGCTTCGATAGATACTCGCAATGGTAAAAAGCGATCGCATCCTTTCAGCACTAGCCAACTAACCCCAAATGCCCAAGCAAAACCGACAAGAATGCCCAAACACTGAACCCAGATAAGCTGTAAACGACCAAGATCTGTACCCAATAAATCCATGCGTCCGAATAACCCAACAGCAAGCGTTCCCCATGCACCTGCCCCACCATGCACCGCAATTGCATCGACTGCATCATCAATGTGCCAGTGTTCTAAACGTCGAGCAACAATCACCATAATGACGCCGCCAACTGCACCAATTACAGCCGCAGTCAAACTAGAAACAGCATGGCAAGCTGCGGTAATAGCAACTAAACCGGCAATTGAACCGTTGAGCAATATTTCAACTTCAATATGTTTGTAGATGATGAGGCTCAGCAGCCCAGTCGTTAACATACCTGCAACGCCAGATATAACTGTATTTAAGATAATGCTGGCAACCTGATCACTGAATTCGAGGGTACTGCCGCCATTAAAGCCAAGCCATCCAAACCATAGCAGCATTCCACCCAGCATTGCCATTGGTAGATTTGAACCTTGGATTTTCTGGGGCGGACCAGTTTCAGGGAATCGTCCTTGCCGCGCACCAATGACAAGAAGAGCAGCTAAGCTCACCCATGCTCCGGTACTATGCACAACAGTTGAGCCAGCAAAATCAATAAAACCCAGTCCTCCCAACCACCCGCTTGAATAACCGCTATCCAGTCCGTTCCATGCCCAATGACCAAAAACTGGGTAAATTAACCCAGATACTAGGAATGCGATCGCAAGATAAGCGCCAAATCGCAGTCTTTCGGCGACCGCACCTGAAACAATAGTGGTTGCCGTGCTACAAAACATCGTCTGAAACACAAAAAAAGCAATTAGTTCAGGGCGTTCATCAATGCTGACAAGGAAATGGGTTGTTCCTGCCAGACCTGCAATATCTTGACCAAACATAATCCCATAGCCCAATACCCAAAATAGCGCCACTGAGATGCCAAAGTCAGCTAGGTTCTTAACGGCGACGTTGATACTATTTTTAGAACGGGTGAGTCCCGACTCAAGACACATAAAGCCCGGCTGCATGATGAACACTAATCCGGCACAGATTAAAATCCAGAGCATATCAATAGTGGTAGGGTTGGTGGTCGCACGATTTGAGATTAAAGCTAGCATAAATATTCCATTGGCAAGGCAGACAGGTGCATTAGGGGTCGTCAGTCGCGCGATACGATGCTGACTCAGTCTGGAGAAGAGGGCACAGCGTCATAGTTCTAGGGCTATGTCGCACCGTCATTAATCACACGACTCGATTGGAGAATTCATTCTCCCTCAACTCTTTTCAGGACATCGTAACGAAAGCCGGATAGTCTGGTGCGTGGTTTCTCGTGATGATTATTTTGGGTTATGATCATAATCTATTATAAACTAGCCTTTAAAGCTTTTGTAACCCTTGTCTAGCAGTTCGTTCAGCGGGGTTTTACTTAAAATCCTTAGAATCCTATCTATGTGGGAATTTTAGCGATTTCTTCTGTTGTTTCGCAACTGTCCTGCCGTTCGCGATCGCTGACTAGATGCTGGTTCTAGATCGCTAAAATATTAGAAAATAAGTTCAACTACCTAGAGCTATTAATAATAGCCTCATCGGCTGTTCTTTAGTAGTAATGATTTTCGAGGGTGTGGATACAGCCTACACCCTCAAAAATCATTACATAAATACCACTACCGTCTCATCCAAATATTCTTGCTTGAATATCTCATTTAAGCAAGAAAAACATTTTGTCTTCGTCAGCGCTGTTGAACAGAAGGAAGAAGGAGAAGACATTCAGGAGCAAGCTGAATGAACCATGGAAAAGACTGCTGCTGCAATTGATTCCATTTTTCTCGATACATTTCTACCTGGAGGTGATAGTCTTGAGGAGACTGTGGGGTATGATGTAATTTAAGATAAATAGTTACTCGATGTTGGGTCTCGGTCGCCATCGTAACCCAGCCCGGAAATGTATTTCTAGTGTGCGGATAATTCAAGATATTGATATGATGCGCTCGGATGCCAACGTAGCCGTCTTGATGAGCCGGAACATTGGGCAGGCAGAGGTGGCAATTCCAGTCAAGAGCTTGAATATGATGAGAATCAATATAACGAATACGAGAGAAGTTCTTGCACTCAGTTAGTCGGGCAACTTCAAGGCTGGGTGGATGTTGAAAAATCTCTTGTTTGGTACCATACGCTTGAATACGCCCATTTGATAGCACCAGTAGGCGATCGCAAATTCGGTAAGCTTCTTCTAACGTATGCGTAACAAATAAAGTGATCCCCGAATAATTTGATAAGATATCGATTAATAATTTCTCGATGTTACTCCGTAAGTAAGTATCTAAAGCCGATAGTGGCTCATCAAAGAGTAAGATATCCGGCTGACTTGCGATCGCTCGTGCAAGTGCAACCCGCTGCTGCTGTCCTCCAGATAGCTGATATGGGTAGCGATCGCCTAAATGACTTAAATCCATCTGGTGAAGGTAAGTCATGACGGCGCTGATACGGCGACAGCGAGGCATTGTTGTCATTCCAAATGCGATATTTTGGGCTATGGTTAAATGCGGAAATAAAGCATAGTTTTGAAAAACTAACCCTACCCGGCGATGGCGAGCGGGTACATTAATCTGCTTATCTGTATTGAATAAAGTCCTTCCATTCAGCGTAATGGTTCCATTTGATGGTGTTTCTAGCCCTGCAATGCATCGCAGCAGCATACTCTTACCTGAGCCTGATGCTCCCAATAAGCCTAAAGGTGAACGATCGGTTTGAAAGGCAACATCAAGCTGAAATCCTGAGATGCGTTTTTGGATCTGGACAGATAGCTCAGCTCCAGAAGGTGTAGAGGTGTTGACTGAACCATGCGATTGCTCTAGTGCAGCGACAGCAGAATGCCTGGATTCTGGCGATGCAGGAAAATTAGATATGGTATGAAACAATGTTACAGGTGGGCGACTACGCTGTGGATAGTAGAGAGAGTAGTGACCTGGAGCATCATCATGGGACATTACTGGAGTTGCAACTGGTTCAGGATAATCCAAATAGGGCTGAGGCGATGGAATCAGAAATATGTTCCCCCTAAATGTGCCAAAGAAAAGGTAGTTGAAGCTTCGCTTTATCAGTCGGTGAACAACTGTTAGATTGGGCGATCGCCGATGGTTACCATAGCTAATGCCTACAATAACTGCCAGTGAAATGGCAATCATCAGTAAGACCCAAGCAAGCGCTACACCGAGCCGCCCCGATTCAGCCGCGAAAAAAATTGCGATTGGAATAGTTTGGCTAACGCCACGAATACTACCCCCAACCATCAAGGTTGCTCCAAACTCTCCCAGTGCGCGGGCAAAAGATAAGATAATTCCAGCCATAACGCCGGGCCAGGCTAAGGGCAATAAAACCTGCCAAAAGATTCGCCATTCTGATGCACCTAGCGTTCTAGCTGAATTGAGTAATGATAGATCAACCTGCTCAAACGCCCCCAATGTCGTTTTATACATTAATGGAAATGCAACAATACTTGCCGCAATTACCGCTGCACTCCAAGTAAAGATGATTGTTACATGGATCTGATCGAGAAACTGACCTACTGGACTATTCTTACCTAGCAGCATCAATAACAGGAACCCAATAACAGTGGGAGGTAACACTAGGGGCAGTGTCAGCACTCCATCGATAATACTGCGAAAGCGCCCCCGGTAGCTCAGCATCCAACGAGCGGCTAATGTACCAAATAAAGCTGCAAAGGCAGTTGCTGTGAAAGCAGTCTGTAAAGAGACTCTGAGTGGCGTCCAATCACCGGGTAATGGTAGGTTTATCATTCGCTTTCTACTGTAAAACCATAACTATCAAAGATTTCGATGGCGCGATCGCTGGATAGAAATTCTATAAATGATTGCGCTGCTTCAATTTGCTCACTGTCTGCAACAATGCTAATTGGATAAGTAATTGGAGAATGAGTGTTGGGCGATGCAATTGCCACTACTTTCACCCTGTCGGACACCTTGGCATCTGTTGCATAGATTAATCCAGCATCAACATTGCCTGTTTCAACATAGGATAAAACTTGCCATACATCTTTACCAAAGGTGAGCCTAGACTGTAGGCTGTCAAATAAGTTAAGAGTTATTAGTGCTTCTTTAGCATATTGACCAGCCGGGACGCTTTCTGGCTCGCCTATGGCAACGCGGCTGATGGTATCATTGGCTAAGTCGCTGAAGCCTGTAATATCTGTACGGTCTTGAAGAACGACCAATACTAATGAATTGCGTAGTAAATTATGTCGTGAGTTCTCAACTATCTGATTTCTATCTTCTAACTCATCCATCCATTTTTGGGATGCGGAGAGAAATATATCCGTTGGAGCGCCCTGCAAAATCTGCTGAGCTAGTGAGCCGGATGATCCAAAGTTATAGGTAACTTGAACAGTAGGATTTTCGGCTTCATACGCCGTCTGAATGTCGGCCATGGCATCTTTCACACTAGCCGCTACCGAGATGGTTAGTTGAACAGCAGCTTCATTTGGCGGCGCGATCGCGCTTGGAGTGGGGGTCGGGGCGGATGGGCTACAGCCGATGCCCGGAGTAATAAATGCTAATGTCGATAAGGCTAAAAATAGTCGTCGTTTCATAGCGATCGCACTCCCACTGTATTTACATCGCATTTGTGGCATAAATGCTAATATCTTTGTCACCCGTTGAATTTATCAGCGCTCTTTCTCCTTGTTCTGTATCGGCAAACACACATTTATCTTCTTGTTAGACCGTTTGTCAGCCCGTCAGCCTTCTATAGCAATCCTAAATGAGTTGTGAAGTGAGAATGGTTGTTGTGAGAAGGATTCCTGCGGAATCCTTCTCACAATCCAAATAGGATTGCTATAGCAATGCGCTAGAATTAGTT
>CAYSIR010000004.1:0-41875 GCA_964431105.1 uncultured Leptolyngbya sp.
GTAAACTCCGGATGCTCTGGATGCGATCGCGTTAAGCTGCATCTAGATCGTTGCTCCTGCCTCGATGTGTGTTTTAACAATTCAACCTATCTCATCTCTTAGCTCATTTGGGCATTCAACCCCTCAACCGAGTAGGGCAAAGCAAGCCCATAATTCTTATACCATTGCTACCTCATCCCATGACCACCCTCTGTCCAACGATACTCAATTATTCACATCAGGTATAGCAATCCTAAATGAGTTGTGAAGTGAGAATGGTTGTTGTGAGAAGGATTCCTGCGGAATCCTTCTCACAATCCAAATAGGATTGCTATAGAATCCGATGGGGCGATCGTGCGGCCATCCGCTTATGGCTAATCAGCTAGTAATCTTCTGTTTGTAAGGATTTTGGCTGGTGTGGGCGTTGCCCACACCAGCCAAAATCCTTACATGAGTACCACTACCAATCAGCGTAGGATTAATCAGCTTATGGGGGATGAGGGCTAAATTGCAAAAAACATGTTCCTGCCTAGGGTTCATTGGCTGATTGTTGAGGCGCGTGTAGCCAATCAGCCAGAGCCATCTCCATTTCTGCGGCTGTAAAATGCCCCGTAAAAGGCCCCGAATGTAATCGGTTCATCATGCATGGCTGAATTTGCGATCGCACACTGCTGAATCCGTGCAGCAGTCCGATAGACTTTTACTAAACGCATATTGCAAGGAACCTCAATACACGATGCGAATTTTGTTTGTCGCTGCCGAAGCAGCACCGGTCGCCAAAGTTGGTGGAATGGGGGATGTCGTTGGCTCACTGCCCGCAGTGCTGCGGAAAATGGGGCATGATGTCCGAATTATGATGCCGTATTACGGGTTTGTATCGGACAAGATGGAGGTTCCCGACGATCCTGTATGGAAAGGGAGCGCCATGTTCCAGGATTTCTTGGTGTATGAAGGAGTTCTGCCGGGAACCGATGTGCCGCTCTACCTATTTGGGCATCCTGCATTCTGGCCGCGCCGTGTGTATGCCGGGGATGATGAAGATTGGCGGTTTACCTTTTTTGCAAATGGGGCTGCTGAATTTGCCTGGAATTATTGGAAGCCGGATATTATCCATTGCCACGACTGGCATACGGGCATGATTCCGGTGTGGATGCATGAAACCCCGGAAATCAGCACAGTCTTCACTATTCACAATTTGGCTTACCAAGGACCGTGGACTTGGAAGTTAGAGCGCATAACGTGGTGTCCATGGCACATGAGGGGGCACAACACCATGGCAGCAGCGGTGCAGTTTGCGGATATGGTCACGACGGTATCGCCAACCTATGCGGAACAAATTAAAACCGCTGAGTATGGCGAATCGCTGGAGGGGTTGCTCTCTTTTCTGAGCGGAAAACTGATCGGTATCTTGAATGGCATTGATACAGACTCCTACAATCCGGCTAGCGATCGCCGTATTGAATATCCTTATTCAGCAGACACGCTTGAAAAACGGGCTGCCAACAAGATTTCGCTGCAAGAGGAAGTGGGTCTTGAGGTTAATTCTAAGACGATGCTGTTTGGCATGGTGACCCGACTGGTTGAGCAAAAGGGTTTGGATTTGCTGCTGCAAGTGCTGGACCGGTTTATGGCTTACACGGATTCGCAGTTGGTGGTGTTGGGAACGGGCGATCGCTACTATGAAACCCAACTGTGGCAAATTGCGTCCCGCTATTCGGGTCGGGTGGCGGCCTATCTGCTGTATAACGACACCTTGGCTCGTCGCATCTATGCTGGGTCGGATGCGTTTTTGATGCCGTCTCGGTTTGAGCCATGCGGCATTAGTCAGCTACTGGCGTTGCGCTATGGCGCAGTTCCGGTGGTGCGCCGCACCGGTGGACTGGTGGATACGGTCACTCATCATAACCCGACAGACGGCAAGGGCACCGGCTATTGTTTCGATCGCTATGAACCATTAGATTTATTTACCTGCCTGGTTCGGGCGTGGGAAGGATTCCGTTATAAACGAGAGTGGGCGGCGTTGCAAAAGCGCGGAATGCAGGAAAATTTTAGCTGGTACAAATCGGCGATCGAATACGATAAGCTTTATCATCGCATTAAAGGTTTATCTTATCCGCCATCTGATTCATCTGAGGCGGACTCTAGCTCAGAACCCGCTATCGCTTCGGGGCAGGCCTAACTTAATGGCTGATGGGTTAGGGTCAAGAGATGGAGACAAAATGGGTGTTGCTGAATCGCAGGATGCACTGAAACGACGTTTCAATTTATCCGACTCTACCGTTCATCCCCGGCATCGGCAACGCTGCAAAATGGAGACAAAACAGAGGCGATCGCTTTCTGGTGAGTAGCCGGAAATTGGTTTCAGTTCAAGGACTTTAGCTAAAAATGGCGGGCTGGAGCCGTTTTCGGGGTGATGAATCAAAATAAGGTTAACTGCTGCGACGGGGCGATCGCATTCCACGGCAGCGGCGGTACGTCTACTCCGGCTGTTTCGAGCAATCGCTGAAACGTGTTAGCCAGTTGGGGCGATCGTGCCTCGATGGGGCAGTGGGCAAAAAAGTAGACCTGTTTTCCCTGCTGTAGCCATTGGGCAACGAACTGAACCCATTCGCTGAGGTAGTCTCGGTTGCGATCGGGATCGGGATGACTGATGTAGCGAATCAGCACCCTGTCACTCGTTGTGATGGCATGGAGGGGGACGGGGGGTTTCTTGCGCTCGGAATGCACTTGAGGATCGTCGGGGCTGTTGTAGATGGGGCGTGTGTCTAGCAGCACTCGACCCACAGAATGCGATCGCAGCAGTGCGGTTAGCTGGGCTTCGTAGGGTTCTCGAAACCAGTCGGGATGGCGCACTTCTACGCACAGCGGCGCATGGGTTGGCCAACCTGCCAAGAATTGAGCTAAATCTTGCAATTGCTGGGGCCCGTAGGAGGGGGGCAATTGGGCAAAGCATGGCCCCAAGCGATCGCCCAACCCTTGCATTAACTGCAAAAATGCGATCGCTGGCTCCAGTTGGGGCGCAATGCGGCTATCTGGATTTGGATGGGTGACATAGCGCGGCAGCTTGGGGCAAAACTGAAACCCGGCGGGTGTTTCGTCATGCCAGCGGCGTACCGTTTCCGCACTGGGGGTCGAGTAAAAGGTAGTGTTGCCTTCAACGGCAGTCAATCGACGGCTGTAGAGTGCCAGAAAATCCCGAGCGCGACTACCGGATGGATACAGGTCGCCAATCCACTCGCGGTAGGCCCAAACGGCGCAGCCAATGTAGAACGTATGAGACGCGATCGCTCAGTCCTCCAATTGCTTTGCAGATACTTCAACCGCATTCACATCGACCGTTCCCGGCGGCGTAATGCGCTGAAATTTTCCATCATCCACCATTAGCGGCTCACCGCAATTGGGACAGGCCAGCTTCATCCCTTCCACACCAGCCAAACTGGTGCTGCATACGGGGCATTTATCTTCAACCAAATTGCGCTTGAGCCACCACCGAAAAGCCAACACGCCAACAACCGGCGCAATCAGCAACAGCGCCAAAATGATTAGGATGGACTTCACCAACCAGCCTAGCCCGATCGCACCGAGGAGCCACACGATCGCAAAAATGGTGAGCCAGAAATTTAGCCCTGAAAGTTGGATGCTGCGAAACCCATTTTGATTCACGAAATCTTCTCCTGCGGTACAACCTGCTGGCTCAGCTACAGCCGCCGCTGATTCATCATCAAACGGCTATCCTGTGCTATGTCAGCCCTACCTTTCTAGTCTAGGCAATGGTGCGATCGCTGACGATCCTCCCTACGGGGCGGATGTCTACCCTTTTTGGCTGAATCGTTGTTCGGTAGAGGCGATCGCAGTAAACAGGATCTAAATTTGTCGCTAACTCCACTGTCATGCGTAGCAGATTTTGGAGGCAATTGATTCAAATTTAAGCCTATTTTCAGACTTGGGCGCTCGTCTAACGTCGCAGAATGGGAACCAGCTTTAGCCCATAAAACGCCTCAAAACTTTGCTTCTTCTCGGCCAAGCTCCACAATTCCAGCGCACAATCATCATTGGGCTGGCTTGGCATCACCATGAGGTGCAGCGCTTTGATTTCGGGATGATACTGGCATTCAATGGTTTTGACTGCCCCAATCTGGCGGCGATCAAGCGCTACAGCAATGCGCAGCAGTGGACTCAATTGTTCCACAATTTGTCGATAGAACTTGCTGCCCAGGTTGCGATAATTTTCGTGTTTTTTCTTAGGGCTGCTTTTGCGGTGGTAGCGGGCTAAATTAGCGATCGTTTCAATCTCTAGCTCGGTGTAGCCCAATAGGTCCCCGTGACGAATGAGATAGTAGGAATGTTTGTGGTGAGCCGCATGGCTGACAAAATGCCCGCAGTTGTGCAACACCGCTGCTGCCCACAGCAATTCCCGCACGTTCGTGCCCCAGTCGTGCAGCACCCCCTGAGTTTGGTCAAACAGGCTAATCGCAAACGCTGCCACCCGCTCCGAATAGGGTAAGTTAACCTGATACTTCCGCGCTGCCCGCAGCACACTTCGCTGGCGAACTGAACTCTGGAATCGCAGTCGGTCTTCAATCAATCCGTGGGTTAGCATCCAATCAACAATGACCCCTTCCCGCAGCGATCGCTCACAGATGGCAATACGGTCTTGCTTCAGCAGGATCATTGCCTCTTGCAAAATGACCGCACCCGCCAGGATGATTTCGGCCCGTCGGTCAGACAGTCCAGGAATTTTGAGGCGATCGCCATAGTCCAGATGGCGCAACCGATCCACGATGGCACGAACATCCTCCAAGCCAAACTCGTACCCTTGCAGTGGGTCGGGCACATCTTCCAACGTTTCACAGGCGTGAATCGTCGCCAATGCCTCAATCGTGCCGGACGTTCCCACCATGACCGGCATCTTGCCAGAAGGCAGATGCGCCATCAGCTCTTCTGTGGGGCGCTCTAGCGTGCCGCGTACAAATGCTTGCAAATAGTTAAAGTCTTCATCGCTAATTGGATCGGAGTGAACCATCTCAGCCGTTAGCCGTACCGCTCCCACCTTAGTACTGCTCAGGAATGCCGCTTCATGTCCATCCCCTAAGATGAGTTCAGTCGAACCACCGCCAATGTCGATAATGATGTGAGGATATTGATTAAATTCGACCGCAGAAAGAACGCCCAGGTAAATGCGGCGGGCTTCTTCCTGCCCAGAAATCAGATCAATGCTCAGCCCTAGCTCGCTCTCAACCCGTTCCAAAAATTCGCGCCCGTTGGGGGCTTCCCGCACCGCACTGGTGGCCACTGCAACGATGTCATCCACCTTGCGGCTCTTGGCGATCGCCATACAGCGACGAAACGTTTTCATAGCCCGATCCATTGCCGCCGGGGTGAGGTTGCCCGTTTTGGGATCGCGTTCACCCAGGCGCACCATGTCTTTTTCGCGGTCAATGATTGTAAACGAAGGCAGATCAGGCTGGATGCGAACCACAGCCATGTGAATCGAGTTAGTACCGACATCAATCGCGGCAAGGGTGCGATCGCGTTCAATGACCATAACGAGGAATCGTTTGTGTTCTCTAAGGTTGCCCTTATCCTATCGCGCAGCCGTGGCAGTTTTCGCAATGATCGGCAGAGACTAATGTATTAAATGTGTCACCCGCGATCGCAGCATACGACAATCCCAGATGAAATCATCACCCTAGAGCATGAAACATTGTGAGACGGATTCCGCCGCAGCCTCTCTCAGCCACTCCATCACTATTCATCCATCTCAGACCGCTTCATGGCAATAGCCTAGGAGATGAGAGTTCTTGGGAGGCAGCAAAGCCACCCCCCTCAAATCCATCTCAGACTATCTGCCTATAGCAATCCTAAATGAGTTGTGAAGTGAGAATGGTTGTTGTGAGAAGGATTCCGCAGGAATCCTTCTCACAATCCAAATAGGATTGCTATAGTGCCATAGAATCAGGGTTTATAGCATTTTGTTGATTATGACACTAGCCAACTTACTACAGCGAGCAAACAAGCCAACACGATTCAGCCTGTTCACCCTTGCCCACCGCCCAAAATCCTTACCAAATCCTTACCAACAGAGGACTACTCTATGACCAACTTACTCGCCAACTTACTCGCTAACTTACTTGCCAACTTACTTGCTAACTTACTTTGAGTCAGTGACGCGCCAGCTCAGCTTGAAGTTGATCCAGAAATTCCAGATCGTGACGAGGGCGATCGCTAACAAATTGGCAATGTAGCGGTTTACACCAAATACATTAAACAAAAGATTGAGCAACAAGACATTTAAGATCAACCCCATCAGACAGATTAAATTAAACTTCAGAAACCGCTTAAGCCTTGCCCTCCAACTGGTCTGAGTTTTAGAAATATCACCAAACGTCCATGCATCATTCCAGATAAAATTATTGACAATCGCCGTTTCTGCGGCCAAAATTTTGCTGCGCGTTAGCCCCCATGCCAACATCGACGGATCGCTCAGCAAAAATAAGACCGCCATGTCTACAAAGACCCCACTTAGCCCAACAACACCAAAGCGCAGAAAACGAGTCACCGGCACCTGCAACTTGCGGCGAAGGCGACCGACTCGCCCGCGAGAACGCAGCTTAGCCAAATGAATAATATAATCAATATACTGCTGCCAGGTTACCTTACTCTCCCCTTCAGTTCTTTCCTGGAAAACATAACCCACTTCTTCTATGGCTTGGATGCGGCCGCGACCGATCACCTCTAGCAGAATCTTGTAGCCGCAGGGGTCCATCACACAATCAGCGATCGCACTGCGACGCACCATAAAATAGCCGCTCATTGGGTCAGACACACGCCCAACAACACTGGGGCAGACCATCAACCCTAACGTCTGTGCGCCACGGGAAAGAAAACGACGAGTAAAGCTCCAATTGCTCACACCGCCCCCTTCAACGTGACGGCTTGCGACCACCAAATCAGGGCCACGACGCATTTTGTCTAACATTTTCAGCAGCGTTTCAGGCGGGTGCTGCAAATCTCCATCAATCACACCCAGTACCGTTCCTCGCGCCGCTTGCCATCCACGAATCACTGCTGTAGACAACCCTCGCTCCTCAATGCGTCGCATCACTCGAAGGTTAGGATAGTGAGGCATTAATGAATGAGCGATCGCCCACGTATCATCTGGGCTATTATCATCTACAACAATTAACTCATACTCACCGGCTGTTGCATCATTCAGCAAGCCAGATAAGATTTTAATCACATTTTCAATATTTCCAGCTTCTTTATAGGTTGGTACAACTAGCGAAAACCAAGGTTCTGATCCATCCGTTTTCCTATTTGTGTTAGCAACCACAGTCGATTTATCCGGCACTGAGAGCGTCCCAGTCGGAACGGGAAGTAGGTCAAAGTCTTGAATTTCTGGCATAGTGCTCAGCGGGTAAGAATTATTTAGAACTAATGCGTTTCCCTAATGCTTGAAGATAAATGTATTCAGTCTCTAGACAACAGATTTCGCCTTTGTATAGTACCCGTAAATCTACGGGGTCTATCACCCATTTATACTGATTAATTTGCCAGACTGTATTCATCTCGCTGAAGTCATGGCTCACTGGAACTGTCGCCACTGACTAGCCTTAACCGGCTTGGCGAGGGGAATCCATGTGGCATTCTAGAGAAACCCCCGCACACCTTGCGGAAGTCGCGGATTAATGCTTGAAAAGAGTAGCAGAGGACTCTTAGGTTAGAGCAACTCTCTCAAATGCACCCTATTGAATGCTTGGTTGTTTAGCGGTAGGGATTTTTGATGGCGGTGCCTGTGAAAAATCCTTACCTGAATACTACTGCCCTATTTTTGATGCTGACGTATGACCGATCCATCATCCTCTCCCCGTCCCGATAGTTCAACTCAAGCGATCGTTAGCGCATTGCTAGATCCGACCAATCAGGAGCGGCGGACGATTCGTCGTTATCGCATTCGCCAACTGGCTAGCTATGTGGGGCTGTCTGGGTCAGGGTTTGGTATGGTGACAACGGTGACGCTGCTCATGAATGGACAAGGGCTGGAGGCTGCGATCGCCTTCTTGCTGACGGTGGCATTGACCGCGCTGGTGATGATGGGCACGTTTGCTCGCAAGCTCACTGATCGCATTCTCGACAAAATTGAAGCGCGGCTCGACGAAAAAATTGAACCCCTGGCTAACTGGATGGTCGATCGCCTAGAACAAGTCGTGGTCAGCCTATGGTGGCGGCTGACGTCTCCTTTCGAGAAACGCTACATCCAGCATTTAATCTACGCTTATCGCGATTTTCGTACCCAGGGAACCCGAACCCTTGGCCCGTTTACGCTGAACCTTGAACAGGTATTTGTGCCGTTGCGGGTTGCCCCCGAAAGCCTAGAGCGTATTCCCTCAGATATGATTCGCCTTAGCGAAACCCATGACAGTTTACAGATTTGGGACTTTTTAGCCGTTGTTAAACAGCAGCCGGCCTTTCAGCGATTAGTAATCATCGGTGCGCCTGGTGCAGGTAAGTCTACGCTGATAGAGCATCTAGCCATCACCTATGCTAAACGCGCTCAGCGCCGGTATCATGCCAAAGCACCGAAGCTGTTACCTATCTTACTTTATCTTAGGGATGTGCGAGAGGCGATCGCTGAAGCGCCCCAAATTTCCCTTGTAGATTTGATTCTTCAGCAACCCAATATTCGATCGCTCAATCCGCCACCCCAATGGTTTCAGCAGCAGCTTCAGCGACGTTGTTTAGTCATGCTGGATGGGCTAGATGAGGTCGCCAATCCCGATCACCGGCGACTCGTTAGTGCCTGGGTTGATCATCAGATTCAGTTGTATCCCAAAGCTGTCTTTATTTTAACGTCTCGGCCCCACGGCTATCGCAGTGCGCCGCTCAGTCGAGCCGGAACGCTTCTGGAAGTGCAGCCGTTTAATATGGCTCAGATGAAGCAATTTATCCAAAACTGGTATTTGCAAAATGAACGAATGCGGCGTGCAGGCAATGATGATCCTGGTGTCAGAGCGATCGCCCGTCACCAAGCCCTTGAGCTAATTAATCGTATCCAGAAAAATGCACCACTTGCCGCCATGGCGACCAATCCGCTGTTGCTGACCATGATTGCCACAGTTCACTGTTTTCGAGGGGCGCTACCGGGGCAACGAGTGGAGTTGTATGCTGAAATTTGCGATGTGTTGCTGGGGCGGCGGCACTATGCCAAAGGCATCGACGGTTCGCTGACGGCCAGTCAAAAAAAATCAGTCTTGCAGGTGCTGGCCCTGAACCGGATGCGCCACCGCACCGAAGAATTTACGGCGGTGACTGGAGGCGTAGTGATTCAGAAGCAACTATCTGCCGTGGCAGGCGATACGCTGTATCCTGAAGAATTTCTGACCCACATCGAAACCGGCAGTGGCTTACTTGTGGAAGACCGAGCGGGTACTTATAAATTTGCCCACCGCAGTTTTTTGGAATATTTGGCAGCCGTACAGATTAAGGAGCAGGGTCAGGAAATGATGCTGACTCGGTTTATTGATGATACATGGTGGGAAGAAACGATTCGGCTATATGCTGCGCAGCAGGATGCGAGTAATTTAATTTGGGCCGCGCTACAAAAACAAACGGTGCAATCTTTATCATTAGCGTATGACTGTATGCGAGAAGCCTTGAGTGTGAGCGATCGCTCCGTTCGTACTGAATTGGAACTATTGCTGGATAAGGGCTTGGAGTCTGATGATCCGAACTTATTTCGCTTGGCGGTCGAAGTACGATTGTCACGACGGTTGAAGGAGCTAGTGCGATTGGATGATGCGATTGAAATCGATCGCACCCTCATTACTGCGGCTGAGTATCAATTATTTATCGATGAAATGCAGCAGTCCGGCAGCCGCCACCATCTTGATCACTGGTCTAGCGATCGCTTTTTGCCGGGAACAGCCCATGAACCGATTCGCGGTCTGCGTAGCGCTGATGCCCAAGAATTTTGTGAATGGTTGACCTATCGCTTTAGCAACCTTGGAGACCTCTACCTAGAAGGCGATGAGCAGATTTTTGTCGGAAATGTTCGGTTTCGATTACCCCAGATGACAGAAGCGATCGATAGCCCCATTGCCGACTGTTACTGGTGCGCGACGGGGGATGGTGTGCAACTGATTAACTGGCCAGACACCGAACAGGAACGCATCCTAGACCAGTTGCGGCAGGCGGCCCATGCTGATCAAGAACCCATCCTCAACCTGACGCGCAGTCTCAAAATCCCGCCTTTGCCATTGCCGCCGTCTCGTCATGCTGTCCCGTCTATCGATCGCCAGCAGTCACTTGAGCAATGCCGCGATCGCGCCTTTCAACGATTATTGCAACAGGAAGTAGACCTATCCGCCGATCTGGAGCGGGCCCTGTCAATCCAGACTGTGCCGCTGTTCCAGTGTGGCGATTATCGGGACTGGCGTTACGAAATCGACTCTATCCGCGATCGCCATCTAGCCCTGTCATCGTCTCTTGCCTATGCCAAAAACCATGCCTTGATTTTGACCAGCGATCGCACGCTCGACGCGCCGCACGACCTCGCCTTCCTGCGGGCTTATACGCCACTGGTCGCCATGCTGTGGTACGACTTAGCCGTTCTATGCGATCGCATGATGAGTCATCGACGTTTATTGCGGCTCAACCAGCTCTCGCGCCAACAGTGCCAGCAGCTTCAGCAGACCTTCACCCAAAACCGGGACGCCGCCTTTAATCTTTATGCCTTTTGGGTACTGTTGGATGAGCGATCGCACCATCGGCTGCCCGTTTGGGAGGGGCTGCGAATTGTCCGTCATGGCATCGAACCCTGATCACCCAACAAAATCCCCAGACATCAGCCTGGGGAACCAACCCTTAAGCGCGCCTATCCACCAATCTCAATGGTGTCTTGCACCTGGATGCTGCCGTCATCGCCGACCGTCCAAATGTCATACGCGCCCACTACATCCCCCTGATCGTCCATATCCACAGAACCGCTGGCCCCTTCGTAGTTGATAGTCTCACCCTGACGAATTAGCTCCAGCGCCTCACATACATCTGTAACTTCCGCCCCAGGGGCGTTCGCAACCTCTCGGAGTGTTTTGCTAATGGCTTCGCCCGTTGGTTCACCTGCTGCTTCGGCCGCCAATACCAGCAGCGCAGCCGCATCCCAGGTATTTGGGTCAAAGACCGCCGGGTCGCGGTTAAAGGCAGCCGTATAAGCCGCCTGAAACTGCTCCAGCCCTGGCCCACCTGAACTGGGTGCTGTTCCCAGTACCCCTGCGATCACAAAATTCCCGTCCGCGTCTTGCCCCACCAGTTCTGCAATATTGCTATCCTTCATCCCATCCGTCAGCAATACTTGGGTTTCGCCGCCTAAAAATCCTTGTTCAAAGGCAGATCGCAAAATGAGGCTGCCCGTTTCGGGGTAGGCCACCAGCATCACCGCGTCAGGATTGCTGCTAAACACGGTGCTGACTTCCGAATCAAACGATGATGCATCCGGAGGATACAGCGTAGGATTATCGGCATTCACCACTGTGCCCCCCATTCCAGTAAAGGCATCGGAGAAGGATTGAACCAACCCGGTGCCATAGTCGTTATTGATAGCGATTATGGCTACCGTTTCAATTCCCTGATCCATCGCAAGCTGAGCCAGTGCTGCACCCTGAAAGGTATCCGGGGGAGCTGTGCGGAACCAAAATCCTTCAAAGTCTCCTGCTTTGGCCCGTTCAGTAAATACTGGACTGGTGGCGGAGGGCGAAATTTCAACGACTTTGTTGCGGACGGCAATATCGACCGCTGCACTGGACACGGAACTGGCCGCCGCACCAACAACGCCGGCCACTTGATCCACTTCGGAAAGTTTGGTCATTGCTTCAGCACCGGCTGCCGGATCGGTTTGATCGTCTTCTGATACCAGTTCAACTGGCTGACCCAATACGCCGCCACATTCATTCACGGTTTGCACTAGCAGGGTGGCGCTGTCTTGCATGGGGCCGCCAAACTGGGCGAGGTCGCCGGTAATGGGGAGCAATGTCCCGATTTTTAGCCCTTCGCTGCTGGCGGCAGTGTCTTCGGTTGGTGCATTGGGTTCGGTTTCGGCGGTGTCGGTTTCGGCCTGGCAGGCCCCCAACAGAATGAATAGGGCGATCGCACTCCAGGTTAGGGGCGATCGCCACCCACGAACTCGATTGACGCGATGATATTGAACCATAGGTTTACCGGTTGAATCGCTATAACGTTTGCTGGATTGACAAATGTTATGACGCACGTTCAAGCGTGTGACGTGCATTCGGACGGCATTGTTTTGCAGTAAAGTCGCTCAGTTCAGCGAACGCTTTAGAAGTTGTATAAATATTACTTTAAAGTTTAACTGTTCTTTAAGGGCGAGGATTTTTTGTAGTACTGCCTACATCTTAAAAAAACTTACCGGAATACTCCTATCTGGGATTTCAATGCAGTGCTTTAACTTGGATGGACGTATCGACAGTCCTACGGGGTCTAACCTCAGCACTCACAGCGATTTTAGTCTCCATTGAAAACTGCGGTTTATATTGCCAGCACGGCAATGTAAATACTCCCTAAACGCCCATTAAAAAAGGAGAGCGATCGCTCTCCTTTTTTGTAGAATCCCCTGACTGATTGGGATCTGAGTTGTCTGGTTGGGCGGGGTCGCGCTTGAGGTTTTGGCGGAGTTGCTGCCACTGTTTGCGGCGCTGACGTTGTCGGGCACTGCCGCCTCGCCCTTTGTCATTTCGTCCCTTGCGCCGGGGCGATTCCCAGCTTTTCAATCGTTGAGCCATCATCTTCTCCCAGGTGTTTGATGAGCCGTAATCTTCTATTGCTGATCTGCTATTCAAGAGACGCATCGCTACAGGGTGCGGTTCCAAAATTTGGAGACAGCTTTATTTTATCAGGTTTATCAGGATGACTTGTTGGGCGATCGCGACCTTCTCAAGTCGCCTCAATTTGCCTTAAGTCGCCTCAAGTCGCCATGCGTCTGATCCCGCCCAAAGTAAGGGTAGCGGTATTCATATCAGGATTTTGGGTGGTGTGGGCGTTGCCCACACCACCCAAAATCCTTACCAATAGAAGGTTACCCAGGCATGGCTGATTTTCGGATCTCATTCAGATTGTTAGGCCCAGTATCCGACTAACGATCCAGATGGGCATCCGTATGGGAAAAGCGGTTGCCAGTGAAGCGCAACGCTTCGGATAACCCCAGTCCGGCAACTGTCACATCAAATGAGAACAGAGGCGATCGCCCTAAACAGTTCCGTAATTTTACTCAAACACCACCCAGAACCCGATTCTAGAAATAATTCTAGCCGATCTGGACATCCCTGATCTTGCAATCCGGAAACCAGTCGAGAAAGTGCCACAGTTTGAAGGGGGCAGGTTCGGAAATCCCCAAAACTGTAGATGTATTGCCTTTGGTACATCATTCACCATCGCTCAACCCGCCACTAACGAACCATTGGATGAAATCCTGCCGCTTGCTGTTACAACTGTCACACTTACGTGAAATCACTGACTGCGTAATCTCAAGCCTGACCCTTTCTCCAAGTCTCGATCACGATAGCCGTACAACAGGACTGACGTTAGGAGAAAACAACCATGAATCTTGCAAAGCTCGTCAATCCCAGGAATATCTCACGATCCCGCGCACCGATTTCAATCCTATCGGCGCGATCGATGCACCGTCACTCCCGTCGGCTTCAACGTGTTCAGGCTGAACGTTCCTCTACATCGTCACTCACCCATCCAGCTATGTTTACCGCAAAAGCTCTACAACACGCTGTTCATCTATCCTTTGAGATGCTAAATCCATTTGAGTCCGTTCGCGACCAATTCCGAGACTACGGCGTGCAGTTTGAACAAGCGATCGCCCTTGCTCCCAGTAATCCTGCCTTTGCGAGCCATGCCAATGCCCTTGTCCTGATGCCAACCGCCAGCTATTCTTCCATGAAGCTTCATTTCAACCATGCGATCGAACGAATTAGCGCTGCTGTCATTGGCGTGCGGCATATTAGCCTGATTGCGCTTGATGAACAGGATGATGTTGTTGCTCGCCAGTCGGTTTATGTGGGGCGATCGCTGCACCATAACGGAGATTTGGTTGAACCGCTGCCCTGCCTGACGTTAGACGTAACGGGCGATCGCATTCGTCAAGTTGTGCTGATGTCGGATGCGCCGTTTGTAGTTAACGATCTCTCCTTTATTGAGGATGGCGATCCATCATGCAAAAGTCGCTAGACTTTTGCTCCATCGCTGTTTTCGCCGTTCTTCAAATACCGAGTATTGGGATGGACGAATCAGCGGTTTAGTCATCTCTGCGTAACGGATTGTATTGAAGACTCCTGACAGGCTCCCAACCGCCTGTCCTTAACCTCCACGGTGTAGCCTAAACAAAGCAGTGCGACTCCCGCATTCCTGAACCTATTTAGTTTTGATGGGTTAATGGTCAGTCGCTGAACGCAACGGGGCGCAACCAAAATGGTTGCCAATGCCAGCGGCGTTTATCAGCCTCCATCAGTCTCTATGGCAGTCGCCATTGGGTTAGGTGGGGTTTTGGCTTAGCGCTATATCAGCCTCAATATGTTGCGATCCCGTCATGAGCGCTGTAGCTCTGCCGGGCAAGCTGGTATAACTGAGGAACTAGGCTGCATTGTCTTGCTTCGTTAAAAGCAATGGAAGCGATCGGTCGCTAAGTAATCTTATTGTATTCATTGAGCCTGCTCTAGCATCTAGCAGTGCAATTTGTCGAAACGTGGATCATCTAGCGCACGACCCGCACTGAGCTTATATTTTGGTATGCGTTTCGCAAGTTTGTCATCCGCCGAGCGCGACTGTAGAATCGCCAAATCTCAAAGCTGCCATTAGACTGTAGTAGCTGTTTGCGATCTAATGTTGTTACTCAGCTCCAGTACATCGTTATTTTGTATGAGTCCATGCGCGATCGGTTTCGTCCCCGTGATTTAGAGAACACGATGATTCGGCAAGCCCCTTTCTTTGAGGACTTGCCCCCCGAAGCGGTTGAAAAAGCAACCCATCAAGTTGTGGTGCGCGCTCATCCAGCCGGACAGGTAATTTTGCTAGAGAATGACTGGGGAAGCTCAGTCTATTTCATCTTGGATGGCTGGGTTAAAATCCGTACCTATAATCTGGATGGTCGTGAGGTAACGCTCAATATTTTGGGTAAGGGCGAACTGTTTGGTGAGATGGCTCCGTTGGATGAAGTCCCGCGTTCAACGGATGTGATCACTCTGGCGGATACTGTGATTGGGAATATGCCATCCCAAGACTTTGTGCATTTGATTAGTACGGAACCACAGGCAGGAATCCACCTAGCCAAGCTGATGGCGCGGCGGCTGCGTCAGGTCAATCGACGATTGCGGCTGCGTGAGGCAGACAGTGCTGCACGGGTAGTTGATATTCTGCTATTTTTGGCAGACGGTCAGGGTACGGAGCAAGAGTACGGTATGGAAATTCCTAATTTGCCGCATCGTGAACTCAGTAGCTTGAGCGGGTTAGCACGGGAAACAGTGACGCGAGTGCTCAATCGCCTGGAACGAAAAGAGTTGATTAAACGGGATGGCACTATTTTGTGTATTCCCGACATTGACGCTTTAGAGCGAATGCTGGTTTAACGTTTGGGCAGGCGATCGCACAGACGATCGCATGTTTGACATTACCCAATTCTCACGTTGGCTATAGCTCGCCCCTATGACTCATCCTCGTCGGTATCTCAGCGATCGCGAATGGCAAGACTGGCAAACTCGCTTTGCAGAGGCGAATCGCAACAATGTCCTGTGCCATTGCAAAATATGCGATCGCGAGTGGGTGTCATCTGGGCCAGAGCCGTGCCTGTGCGGCAGCCGTCAGGTTGAACATATTGCCTGCTGGCAGTTTCCTGACGGCTAGCGACGTCTTATCTGTAACCCGTTTAGATGGGATAGGGGTCAGCATCAAAGGCTGGAACGGGCTTTTTGACAACCTTGCTACACGCCATCTTCGGGAAAGACCCACTGCGGCGTTTCCGACATTCGCTCAAGGGTTTTACGGCGAACTGCCGCTTCTGCCATTGAAATCATGTCATCCAGCGAGGTCTTTTTAATAAAATCTGAGGCCTGATCTCGATATTCTAAATTGGGGCATTTCTCCCCTAGAATGCATCCGTTGACACAGGCTTCTGCACAATTAATGTCTGCCGGGTTCATAGTGTTCTCCTCATCTGTCATCACAGGGGGCGGCTGATCCGCCTGATTGGCTCATATTGGCAATATCCCAACTAGGACTCCCTTGTTGGGACGGGACGGGGGTGGGGCCTAGCAACAGTCGAATGTTGTCGGATGTTAGCAGTCAAATCCGCCGTTTGCGATCGCGCATTGGCGGCATGAAGACCCACGTCACAAATCTTAAATCACTGGCTGGATTCTGGCGACTTAGCGCTTGATTCGCGAACAGTCAGCTAACGATTGCGATCGCATACGTTTATTCTAGCGGCACTGCATTCACAGCAATTTTTCGAGAGTTTACAGCGCGACCTCTTCAATCGCTGCCGGATTCAGCCAGACTTCGGGGGCGATCGGGCGGAAATCTCCCCGCTGGCAGCGCACCGCAAACGGGCAATGTTGGCAGTCTTTGTCGGTCTGTGGCTGCATGGGCAGCGAGGTTCCGGCATGGTAATTCATCAGCCAGGCATTGAGTTGGGCAAACCGCTGGGATAGGGTGGCGTGGGTATGCTGGTGTTGTTCGACGCTGTAAGGAAAGGTCATCGACTCCGGACGGGAGGATTCAGATTGAGGTTGCACAAACCAGTAGGTCATTGCAATCTGCTCTGGGGCATAATCGCTGGTTTCAGCTAACACGTAAGGATAGAGCCGTGTTTGCCAATGCTGGCGCAGCCAATCCGATCGCGGCGGCCGGGGATATGTTTTCCAGTCGATGATGTGGGCGTGGCGATCGCCCAACAGTAGTAGGTCATAGACGGCTGTCAAGACAATGTCACCTAGCCGCAGCAACCGCCGATGCTCACTCAAGCGATCGCGCCATTGGCTAGGATCAAACACCTCCGGCACAGTATTCACCAAGGCATCCACGCACTGCAATAGCCGTTCTTCTGCCGTCGAGGTGATCGGTAAACCTAGCTCTCGCTGCTGCATCAATTGATGAAATTGGTTGCCCCATTCCATGCGATCGCGCTGTTCGCTGGGCACAAATTCGGCCAGTTGGTCGAGATAGCGATGCTGGAATTTACGGGGGCACTGCTCCAACAGCGCCAAGGCACTCTGAGACAGTTGTAGAAGCATCGGCTAATCCTCCTCGTTGACTGACAAAGCGAGCTAAGTCCCAACCGCCAGGGAGAAGACCTGCCCCCAGTTGTCTAAAATCCTGTGAGCGGTTTCTACACCCAGTGCATGGGCTGTTCGTCCATCAGCCTAGTCCTCTCGTTCAATAAAAATCACATTCTCGGTGACTTGCTCGAAGGTGTCATCATGGCTGATGACAAAGAGCTGCCTGAAAGATTTGAGATTGGCGATCGCTTCAGCCAACTGGCGACGACGGGGGCGATCCATGTTGGTTGTCGGTTCATCAAAAAAGGCAACATCAATATCTGCCAATACCCGCAGCAGCGCTAGCCGCACCGCCAACGCCGCACACATCTGTTCTCCACCAGAGAGGTTCGTAAAACGCCGCGCATTGGCCCCTTCCTGTACCACAATGTCATAGTCTCGTGTCCATTTCAGCGCTACGTTCGGGCGATTCAATAATTCCCGAAACAGGCGATCTGCTTCATGGGAAACTTGCTGCACATAGCGTTCGGTGATACGCGGCCCGGCTTCTTTGTAGACTTTGCGGGCAAAGGTAATCAATCGCTTGATTTTCTCTTTAGTTTTCAAATCAGCTTTGGCGCGATCGCGTTTGGCTGCCAGTTCAGTCAGTTGTTTCACCCGTTCCGACAGTTCGGTAAAACGCTGTTGCTGCGGCGGCAAACGACCGAGTAAGCGATCGACTTGGCGACGAGTGGCGTCATAATCAGCTTGAATCTGCTGCCCAGCGACAGCATCATAGGTTTTACTGAGGGTTTGGTACTGCTGGTCTACTGTGGCGATCGCCTCCTCTAGTTCCGCCAGAGCCGCGATCGCCTGATTCCGTTCAGCTTGGCGAGTGGGCAGTTGCTCGGCATCGTTGTGCGATTGAAGATAGATGAGATAGCCGGTTTGATGCTGCTGTCGCTGCTGGTGCTGTTGCTCTATGGTGGCACTCAGTTGGGCAAAGCTAGCTAATTCTTGATCGAGGTGAGCGATCGCTGTTTCGAGTTGGGTTTGGGCAGTCTGTATTTGGACGTAGCGCTGCCGGAGGACTTCGCGCTGCTGCAAGGATTGGGTCAGCAACTGATGGCGGGCGCGGGGATTATCCAGGCGGGCGAGTTCTGCTGAAAGGCGCGATCGCTGCTCAGTTAGCGATTGCTGTTGCGCGAGTTCGGATTTTAGGGCATCCAGTTGCGATCGCGTCTGTTCTCCATCAATTTTTAGATTGTCCAATTGGGCCTGCTTGTCGGGTAGAGTCGCTACTTCCGCCCGCTGCCGGTAAGCTTGGTCGAGCGATCGACCCACTTCAGTGAGCTGGGTCTGCAAGGCGAATGCCGATACTTGCTCTGCCAAGTCCGCCAAAATTTGATTCAGCGCCGTTAGCACGGTTTCAGTCGAGCGTATTTCTGATTCAATGGTGGCGATCGCTTCAGCAAGCGATGCCCCAGCGGACGAGTTTTGAAACTGGCGCAACACCGTTAGCGCTTCGGCGAAATCCAAAGTATGGCGATCGCGCTGTTCCTGGATCTGATCCAGCAATTGCCGCAACTCGGCTTCAAACTGGGTGGCCGCTTCAATGCGGCTGAGCTGGGCCTGTAGGCGATCGCGGCGAACTTCTAGCTTAGGAATTGCGGTGAGCGTCTGTTCCAGATTCCGCAGGCGTTCGATTTCTTGAGTTAGCGGCTTCCATTGACTGCGCAGACGATTTAAATGTTGGGTCAGGCTGGTTTGCTCAACGGCGCGAGCGCTCAGTTGGCGAATCTGCTCATCCAGCCTGGCGATCTGCTGGTCTAGCTCGGTTTGCTGAACAATCAACGGCTCTAGGCGATCGCATTCCGTGGCCGCCTGCTCGAGTTGCTCCAGTTGGGCAGACAGCTTGGCGCGATCGGTCTGCCCCTGGGCCAGTTGGCGCTGCTGTTCCTCGCGTCTTTGCTGCAACTGCTGCTGCTGTTGGCGCTGCTGTTCTAAGGCCGGTAGCGATCGCTCAATTGCCTGCACCGTCTCGTAACTTGCCCGATTTGCGTCACACCGCGCCGCCGCCGCCTGCGCTTGCTGTACTGCTTGTTCCAAAAGTTGATTGGCCTGCTGCTTGGCGGTGCGCTGGGTTTGGAGCGTCTGCCGCTGCTGTTCTAGTGCCTGAAGCTGCTGGGCCTGCTCGGCGATTGCGCTCTTACGCTGTTCTAGTTCCGCCAGCGTTTGGTTGAGAGTTGCCAATGTCGCTTGGTCAGTGGCGATCGCCCTTTCCAACTCTTGCTGGCGCTGCTTCAGGTCATCCAAATCCTGCAAGCTGTCATCATACTGAGCGATCGCCTGCTTGACTTGCTCCACCTGCGCTTTAGCATACTTTTCCAAAGAACTGGTTTCTTTATAGGTTTTGCGAAACTCCTCAACCTTCAAAATCGTGTCAAAAATTTGCTTGCGCTGGGTCGCAGGCTGCAAAAAATCCGCCGTGAACGTGCCTTGGGGCACACCGATGGTATTTGCAAACAACTGCCCTAAATCTGTACCCGGCGAGACCCCCAACTGTTCCCGCATCCAGGGCAAAATTTCATCCTCAATATGGCGATAATTGAGAGCCTGCCCCAGTTGCGGGTCAAAAATTTTGTATCCCTTAGTGGTACAGCGTTCGACCCGATAGGTGCGCTCATCCTGGCTAGAGATGAACTCGATGACAACCTGAGCGCTACCGTTGCCATTGCGAATCAAATCCTCAGTGCGGTAGCTGCCGCGATAGTTGAACAAAACCCATGCGATCGCTTCCAGTAAGCTGGTTTTTCCGGCTCCATTTTCGCCACAAATCGCATTCGTTCCAGACTGAAACCGAAATTCGCGATCGCGGTGAGCTTTGAAATTAGTGAGTGTAACCGACAGAATTTGCATAAATTGAGATTGAGCCAGCCAAAACAAACTAGGGCGCTGACCTGAGTGGCTGGTATGAGCGCCCTCACCTACCATCCCGCCATTTTAGTCACGCGGCATTGCTGCTTCCGGGAATGAATTTTAGAGTTATGGCAGTCCTAGATGGGCTGTCAATGAAAATGGGTGCTGTGAGAAGCCGTCCTGCGGACTCCTTCTCACAATCTAAATAGGATTGCCATGGATGCATTGAAACGTTGTTCCCATTCATCCTGCTATTCAGCCATCAGTCACGCTACTTCAGTGTAAGGTAGTGGTATTCATGTAAGGAGTTTGGATGGTGTGGTCAACGCTCACAACCCAAAATCCTCACCAGAGGACTATCCAGTGTATGGGGTTAGGCTAAAACCAATGGGAATGGGATAAGTTTGGGGCGATCGCTGGGGTTGAGTTGATCCATTCACCCTAATCTCCGCGAGCTTCTATCATACTTATTTATTTTGTCAAGTGCGATCGCCCAGTCGTCAGCCTAAGACTCGCCACATCCAGGATTTTTGAAACAACTCTTAACAGAATTGGGGATGCTCTCATCGAGCTAGCTTGGTAGACTGGAAAGCGTATAAATTCTGAAGTTCTTGCATCCTCTCAACGCTCACGTTGGATGGTGTATTGACAAGAACTCCTGAACGGGCGATCGCTGGCTAGGTCATCCGCGCCCAGGTGCAACGAAAAATCTGCCTGCGTCTTAGCAAAATTTGTTCATAAGCACATAAGCAACGGTATTTGAGGGTTCATGGTAGATTCTCTGAAAAAGCCAGAATTTCAAGAAATGCGATCGGGCGTCAAGGTTCCTGCCAAGGAAACCATCCTAACCCCGCGTTTCTACACCACTGACTTTGATGAAATGGCGGCGATGGACATCTCCGTCAACGAAGACGAACTCCGGGCAATTTTAGAAGAGTTTCGCGCCGACTACAACCGTCACCACTTTGTTCGCGATCAAGAATTCGAGCAATCCTGGGAGCATATCGATGGTGAAACTCGAAAACTGTTCGTTGAATTTCTAGAGCGCTCCTGTACGGCCGAGTTTTCAGGCTTCTTGCTCTATAAAGAGTTGTCCCGTAAGCTCAAAGACAAAAGTCCAGTGCTGGCGGAATGTTTTTCGCTCATGTCACGGGATGAAGCCCGTCATGCTGGCTTCCTCAACAAAGCCATGTCGGACTTTAACCTGTCCCTTGACCTAGGCTTTTTGACGAAGAGCCGTAAATATACCTTCTTTAAACCGAAGTTTGTTTTTTACGCGACTTATCTCTCTGAAAAGATTGGCTACTGGCGCTACATCACCATTTATCGCCATCTTGAGTCGCATCCCGAAAATCGCATCTACCCCATTTTCCGGTTCTTTGAAAACTGGTGTCAGGATGAGAACCGTCATGGCGACTTCTTTGATGCCTTGATGAAAGCTCAGCCTCAGTTCCTCAATGACTGGAAAGCGCGATTGTGGTGCCGCTTTTTCTTGCTTTCAGTGTTTGCCACCATGTTCCTGAATGACATTCAGCGCTCTGGCTTCTATGCAGCGCTGGGCCTGGATGCACGGGACTATGACATTCATGTGATTCGCAAGACCAACGAAACGGCGGGCCGTGTGTTTCCGGTGATTTTGAATGTTGACCATCCTGAGTTCTTTGCTGCCTTGGATGCTTGCACCCGCAATAACGAAAAGCTTGCGGCTATCGTCTCGTCTAAGACTCCAAAGTTCCTACAATTCTTCCAGAAGCTGCCGCTGTATGCTAATAGCGCGTGGCATTTGGTTCGGCTGTACTTTATGAAGCCGATTCCCATGGAAGCTGCTCAGGCAGCGGTGCGCTAATCACCTTGATTGAATGCTCTAACGTAGTGGCGGTTCTGTTCAGGCAGGGCCGCTTTTTTATGAATAACCGATCGTGAATGAGCCAACCGTTTTGAGACGCAAGAAGCGACGTTCCTGCCTGGAGCGCCGTTTTGTAGCAGTCTGGAATCTGATAGTAGGCGGAGTAGCTGGATTCTGTACGGGCTGGCTGGCGACACCGGTGGCGATCGCCCAACCTTCACCGCCTCCAACTCCCACGGCTGAGTTTCTCGATATTGATCCTGAAGTTTTGGAAAATAGCCCCGTCTGGCAACGCTGGCTAGAGGACGTTCCTGACCTAGAACAAGATATTCGCCGTGATCCCAGCTTTCGATCGCGCCTCTCCATCGGCTACAGGGATTTCGACGGCGGCGGCTACGCGCTGGGCATTGAAGATATTATCCTCGGCCGCAGTGGATTGACCCTGAATGCCGACTATTCTCAAAGCTTTGAGGGCGATCGCTCCTCCTACGGACTGGATTTGCGATACTACGTGCGGCCGTTGGGCAGCTATATCAATGTTTCTCCTATCGTTGGCTACCGCTCCATTGAGAGTGATCCAATCCACTCTGATGGACTGAATATCGGTGGGCGGGCGTTGTTCGCCCTGTCCCGCACCGGAGCCGCTGATATTGCCCTCAGCCAAACCTGGGTGAATCCGGGGCGATCGAATGAAGTCGGAATTACGACCGTCTCCGTGGGGTATGCCGTCACCACCAATCTGCGCCTCGCCACCGAACTCCAGAATCAGAACGGTCGCGATCGCTGGGGACTATCCTTAGAATGGATACTCGACTAGACGCTTTACCCGCCACCGCCAACTACCCGCTATGGTGAAACTATGCTGCATTTGATTCACCAACTGGGCGCACGTCTCCGCCAACCCTTTTCAACCTTCGATTACTGCGGCCGAGCGATCGCGCTGGTGTGGCGCACCAACCGCAACCTGACCCTAATTTTTGCCATCCTCACCCTTGTTGCTGGATTGCTGCCTGGCGCGATCGCCTATATCGGCAAACTGATTGTAGATGCCGTCGTGCAGGCGGCCCAAAGTGGCGAGACCAGCGATCGCTGGTTGGCCATTCGCTATCTTGGCATCGAGGCCGTTTTGGTCGCAGCCCTCAGCGCCGCCCGGCAAGGCATTTCGCTCTGTCAGTCCTTGCTGCGAGTGCTGCTAGGGCAGCGGGTGAATGTATTGATCTTAGAAAAAGCCCTCACCCTTAGCCTGACGCAGTTTGAAGACTCCGAGTTTTACGACAAAATGACGCGGGCCCGGCGAGAAGCCTCCAGTCGTCCACTCAGCATGGTGATGCGGATTTTTGGCATCCTGCGCGACACCCTTTCCCTGTTTACCTTTTCAGGACTGCTGCTGCAATTCTCAGCATGGGCAGTATTGGTACTGATGATGGCATCCGTGCCAGCCGTCTTGGCCGAGACCCATTTTGCTGAGCAAACCTTCCGAATTTTCCGCCGCCGCGCCCCCGAAACCCGCGAACAGATTTATCTAGAAACCCTGGTCGCCCGCGAAGACTATGCCAAAGAAGTAAAACTCTACAACTTGGGCGACGTTTTTGTGCAGCGCTATCGCAACATTTTCGATCGCATCTACCGCGAAGATCGAAATCTGACAGTGCGCCGTAGCCTGTGGGGATACGGCCTCAGCTTGGTGAGCAGTCTTGCCTTTTATGGAGCTTATTTGTGGATTGTGCTAGAGGCGATCGCGGGTCAGATTTCCCTCGGCGACCTCACCATGTACCTCGTTGTATTTCGGCAAGGGCAAACGACTTTTGCAGGGATCCTCACTTCGGTCGGTGGTATGTACGAAGACTCACTGTATCTGTCCACGCTCTACAGCTTTTTGGCAGAAAAAACCTTGCCCCTGTTGGGCAACGCCACCCAAGGGCCCGATCCCAACGATGGCATCCGTTTTGAGCAGGTTAGCTTTTATTATCCCGGCAGCCAAACTCCGGCAATCCAAAATATTTCACTGCATCTCAAACCCGGACAAAAGCTAGCGATCGTGGGTGAGAATGGCTCAGGTAAAACCACTTTGATTAAATTACTCACTCGACTGTACCAACCGACAAGCGGTCGCATCTTACTCGATGGCCTAGATTTGCAAGAATGGAACCTTGCTACCCTACAACGCCGCATCGGAGTCATTTTTCAAGACTTCGTGCGCTATCAGTTTACCGTTGGTGAGAATATCGGTGTGGGCGATGTAGAAGCAATGACCGAGCGCGATCGCTGGTGTGATGCTGCCGAGAAAGGAACCGCGCTGTCTTTCATCAAAACAATGCCCGATCAATTTGAAACACGCTTAGGGCGATGGTTTCAGGGCGGGCGCGAGTTATCGGGTGGTCAATGGCAGAAAATCGCCTTATCTCGTGCCTTTATGCGGAGCCAAGCCGACATCTTAGTTCTCGATGAACCCACCTCCGCCATGGATGCAGAAGCCGAAGCACAGATTTTTGATCAATTTCGAGCCGCGACCCAAAATCAAATGGCAATTCTCATTTCCCATCGTTTCTCCACCGTTCGCAGAGCCGATCGCATCATCATCTTATCCAACGGTATTCTCATTGAGCAAGGAACTCATGAAGAATTACTGTCGGCGCAGGGGCGGTATGCCCATCTGTTTTCACTCCAAGCAGCGGGTTATCGCTAAAGCCAGCTATAATTATCGCAGCACGTCTGAATCAGGCATCTTCCCCCGAATGCGAGTAATGCAACTATTGAGCGCCTTGACCCCATAGCTACCAATCGTCGCATCCTCCGACTGCATCGCACCACAGATTTACCGCGATCGTGTCCGAAAGCATCCATTTTGTTGTCACAGGTCACACCGAATCGCAACAGACTGCGCTAATTTTGAGTCATGCGAACCAATCCATTGCTTAGCCGCCCTACCAGCACCGGTAGCTAGAGTAGCTAAATGCAGGGATCTCACGCACGTCACTGACGAATATTTCTCTTTAATGGTGGGCATTCAGGATGTTTAACGCTACCGAATTGCTAATCGACAATTTCGTTCAAGACCTCAAAGATGGCTACCGCCGCGCATATGGTAGTCTCAACTCAGACTATGAGGACATCATCGGATGGGTCGGTTCGATGGCGTTGGAAAATATTGCCAACAGCGATGCGCTTTACCACAACGTTGAGCATACAATCCTGGTAACTTTGGTTGGACAAGAAATTTTGCGCGGCAAGCACATCCGAGAAGGGGGCGTATCTCCAACCGACTGGCTCCACTTCATCATTTCGCTACTTTGTCATGACATCGGCTACGTGAAAGGGGTCTGCCGAGGAGACCGTGAAGGCAAATACGCAACCGGGCAAGACGATCGCCTAGTGGCATTGGGCGTTGGGTCTTCCGATGCATCGCTCACGCCATACCATGTCGATCGCGGCAAGCTGTTTGTAGACGAGCGCTTCGGCAAGAACAAGATGATTGATGCTGAGATCATCAAGCGCAACATTGAACTAACGCGGTTTCCAGTTCCCAACGAAGCCGATCACCAAGATACAACGCACTATCCTGGGCTGATTCGAGCGGCGGATCTGATTGGGCAACTGAGTGATCCCCGTTACCTCAAGAAAATTGGGGCACTATACTACGAATTTTATGAAACGGGCGAGAGCCGAAAGCTTGGATACGAGCATCCAGGTGACCTGCGCCGCAACTATCCAAAGTTTTACTGGAATGTAGTGTATCGCTACGTCAAAGATGGGATGCGGTACCTGGAACTGACCCAGCAAGGCAAGCAAGTTCTGGCTAACCTGTACTCTAATGTCTTCGTTGTTGAGCATGACTTGCATCAATTAGAAGATGCCATCACCGTCTAGAGTGCAATGAACTGCACGCCCCTAGGGAATGACAACAACCGGAGTACCGACCTGTACTAAATTGAAAATTTCCTGGATGTGGTGATTGTGCAGTCGGACGCAGCCATGAGATGCCGCCTGACCGATTGAACCGGAATCAGGAGTTCCATGCAGGCCAATCCAGGCATTGCCATCTGTCCAAAAGCCGATCCAGTATTGCCCCAGCGGATTGCTGGGATCGCCCCCTGGAATCACTCCTCCAGTTAGGGGATTCATCCAGTCTGGGTTTTCGTACATTTGCATCACCTGGAAGCTGCCTGTTGGCGTTGCCCAGCCCTCTCGCCCTACCGCAACAGGATAATCGCCGAGCGGCGTTACGTTTTGGTATAAGGTCAGACGGCGATCGCTCAGGTCAATTTCAATATGACTGACATAGCCCAAACCATCGACCGAAAACGGCACCGTTGCAGTCCCAGGGATTGATGGAAAAACCGTTGAGGCAGGTTCGATAGCGGGTGTGGGCAGGGCAGTCTGACTGGGCGCGGCGTTGACATCATCCGGATGGGTTTTGGCGATCGCGCCACTGCCTAAATATAGCCACCCCAAGACCAGGGCGATCGCTCCCCAGGATAGATGTTTCATAATCGTTATCGTGGTTTTACTTTTCATAAGCGGTCGGCAAATGGAAAGGAGCAGACGATGGCCAGCGGGTTTCCAGACGGATGCGATCGCATTGTGGGTTCCCTACCTGACCCACAATGGTAACTAAATGCTGACCCAGTGGCAGCTTTCGCTATCTAAAGATATACTTTGCACGGTAGCGATCGCGAGTAGTCTGTCGCATTCTAGATTGGATTGCCTTGCTGAATGCGATCGGGCGATCATTCAGTCTGTTGCAGCCATCGGGAGCGATCGGCTGAACCTGGGAAGCTTAGATCAACGGAGAGAGCCTCCACCAAACAGATCTCACAGATGCGCTTCTAGAGACTCTCCCGGAACAGTGATCGGCCAACTCGAAAGAGTCATCATTGCAGGCAAAGATGGGCATTTTGAGGATCGATCAACGTATCGATCAGCGCATTGAACGGTGCTTCTGCAATTGCCCTTCATAGATGTACACCCCCGATACCAGAGTGAGGTAGAACCAATGGGTATGACCAAAACGGCATGGATTAGCACTTGCACCTTTGCAGTCGCATCAGCGCTCATGGCAGAGTCAGCGATCGCACAAGACAGAGGCAACGTCATCATCATTTATTCTGAGACTATCCCCGAAGTCGTCAATCGCACCTACTTTCAGAACGATCCAAGCTTCTATGTCAATCGTGGAATTGCTGAACAAATTGACTCTATATTGGGCGTCGGCCTAGTTGGCACAGGGTTTGTTGAAAATGAGATTGCAGAAGATGGTCGTGCCCTAACCCGACTCATGAATGACCTACTGCGGCAGCAAGCTCTAGACTCTCCACCAATTCGCACAGCAGACTTAAACAATCCCTACGGTACGTCATTACTGCTTGAGCCAGAAGTGCGCGCCGAACAGTTTGATCCAGCATCGCCCTACAACCCTCCAATCATTCGCCCCACCCCATCCGGCCCCGTGCCAGGTCTTTGGTAAGCAGTGGGCTGCAATGAGCCGTGGTGAGCGCTAGTCCAGAACAAACCGATCAAAATTTTTCAGGGTGTGGGCACATCTCACACCCTGAAAAGTTTGGCGTTGGTCATTCCGGGAATGAACTTAGAGTAGGATGAACTGAAACGTCATTTTATCCTGCTATTCAGCAACAGTAGTGGTATTCATGTAAGAATTTTGGGGGGTGTGGGTGTTGCCCACACCCCCCAAAATTCTTACCAATTTACCAATAGAGGACTACCCAGCGACCCAAAAATTTTTACCAGAGCCACCACTGCCAAACTGTAGGCGATCTGCTATTTCGCTAAGCAGATCGCTTAAGACATTTTTGAATAGTAACGGAGCCGCCCCTCAAACACTCCCATGCCCTAGGTAAGATGGCGACGGCTATAGACATGGGCGGAAGATCGGATGCACTCTCTTGAGTGACCGCGTGACAGACGGACGCGGACGAGATCATAAACAAAGGTTAAACTGGACAAAGCCTATCAAAGTGATGCATCTGACCCAACAGATGAAACAGCATCCCGTTCGCTACATCAATGATGCCTAACTCATCCAATACGCAACGCTCTACCCTAATTTACGTTACTGACTTCGCCTATGCTTTTCTCTGCCGATCGCATCCCTTCTTCGCCATCACTCATGGCCCAAAATCGACTGGATATATACTATCAAGACATCAAAACCGTTATCCTTAACCGCCAACATCCTATTACCGGTTTATTACCGGCTAGCACAGCCGTTAACTCCCACGGCGACTACACTGATGCCTGGGTACGCGACAATGTGTATAGCATTCTGGCGGTCTGGGGATTAGCCCTCGCCTACCGCAAACTGGATCGGGATCAGGGCCGCGCCTATGAACTGGAGCATAGTGTTGTCAAGCTGATGCGCGGACTATTGGTCTGCATGATGAAACAGTCAGAAAAAATCGAACGCTTCAAGGTTACCCAAGCTCCCATTGATGCACTTCATGCCAAGTACAGCACCAAGACTGGAGATACGGTTGTTGGCGATCATGAATGGGGGCATCTCCAACTGGATGCTACTTCACTGTATCTACTGATGTTGGCGCAGATGATCGCTTCAGGGCTGCGCATTATTTACACATTGGATGAAGTAAATGTAGTGCAAAATTTGGTGTACTACATTGGGCGAGCCTACCGTACCCCAGACTACGGCATTTGGGAGCGGGGTAACAAGATTAACCATGGTGATCCAGAGCTTAACGCTAGTTCGATTGGAATGGCGAAGGCAGCCCTAGAAGCCATGAATGGGTTTAATTTATTCGGCATGGATGGGGATCAATCATCAGTGGTTCATGTTCTACCGGATGAAATTGCCCGAACTCGCAGCACTCTGGAATCGCTGCTGCCCCGTGAATCAGGCTCGAAGGAAGTGGATGGCGCACTGCTGAGCATTATTGGATTTCCAGCCTTTGCGGTAGATAATGATGACTTAATCGATCGCACTCGCCAAAACGTGATAGAAAAGCTTCAGGGGAACTATGGCTGCAAGCGCTTTTTGCGCGATGGACACCAAACTGTGCTTGAAGACAGCAACCGTCTCCATTATGAACCCATTGAGTTAAAGCAGTTTGAGCATATCGAATGTGAATGGCCGCTTTTCTTTAGTTATCTTTTGCTAGACAGTATTTTCCGTCACGATCGCTCCCAAATTGAAGAATACCAAAACCGTCTGAGTGCGCTGCTTGTCAAACAGGGCGATCGCTACCTCCTGCCCGAACTGTACTACGTTCCTGAAGACTGCATCGAAGCGGAGCGAGAACAGCCCGGCAGCCAGACCCGCTTGCCGAATGCCAATGTTCCGCTAGTGTGGGCCCAGAGTTTATATTATCTGGGTCAGCTAATGTCTGAAGGGTTACTGACTGTAGGCGATATTGATCCGCTCGGTCGCCATCTCAAACTACAGCGACCGCGATCGCCCATTGTGCAAATTGCATTATTATCTGAAGATGAAGCGCTGCAATCACAGTTAGCTAATTACGGCGTGCCGACTCAAGTACCGAGCCAAGTCGAGCCTGTACAAGTCCGCTATGCCGTTGAGCTTTCTGTAATTTACAGTCAGATTGGACGCAATGATGAGCTGGGCTTATCCGGCCGGCCGGTGCGTCGGTTACGCAGTCTAACCATTTCACGCTTTTTCCGAGTGCATGGTGAGACAATTATTTTTCTACCATCTTTCCTAGATCAGCAGCAGTTTTATCTTATCTATGATTACCATTTCTTGGTAGCGCAGATTAAGGGAGAATTAGCCTACATTCAGCGCCACTGGAGCTTGCTGGGACAGCCTACGATGGCGCTGCTGCTAACCCACAAAATGTTTGAGGCGGGGAAGCCAAGTGCGATCGCGGAATCACCCTTACTGCAACTAATTCAAGAACTTCAGCAGGGGCAGTGCAACGGGGTGACAGTGCGGGTAGCGCCGCTGAACCAACTGATGGCAACAGCAGGCGTCGAGCGCATTGACTTTGTGCATGAGTTTCGATTTAGCCAATCGCCTGTGAAGCAGTTACAGCCCAAACCTCGGTTATTAAGATTTGACCCAGCGGCGAATCAACCGCTGTCTGGCTCTCAGGAATTTCTCCTGGAGCAGGAAAAGGAATCTGCAGCCATTGTCGATCGCCTGCGCCGTTCTCAGAACTTGTATGAGCAGATCGAATTGCTGGATACGCTGTGCGAAGTGGAGAAATTGTCTTACCCAATTGATTGGGGAATTGGCTGGCAGAGCGATCGCCCAGTGACAATTGCTGACTTGCTCAACGAAGTTTACGAAAAAGCGGCTCAACTTGAGCTGTGGTCAGTTGTTCGCAAGGCCGCCGCACTGCTCAACAAAATTGATATTGGTCTATCTGATGCGGTTACAGAAATCCTAGTACGGCAGAAGCAAATTACCGTCGGGAAAGCCTTTAGTCAAGCTTCGTTGATTGATCGCCCCATGTCCCATATGGAAATTATGCAGAAAATTGAGACATTTTCTGGAGAGGATGTGCGCGATCGCTCATTGACGCAGGAGATGCTGATTTATCTGAGCATCTTGATTAAAGCAGAGCCGTCCATTTTTCAAGGATTTCTGACGCTGCGGGTTAGTTATCTGACCTTATTGATTACGACTGAACTGGCTCAGGAGCGCTATCTTAGCCAGGCTGAAGCCTATGAGCAAATGATGCAGCTTAGTCCTTTTGAGATAAAAGTGCGACTGCGGCAGGTGCTAACTGGCTATGAAGGACACAACAAAGCGTTGATGCAGCAGGAATCATTGCACACTCGTCAACAGCAGACGATTCAGTGGGTAGTGCCGGATCAAAACGACACGCTGACGGTGGAAAACTGGCGACGGCAACGGCAGCTTAATGGATCGCTAAACCGTGTACCCGATGCATTTTATCCAAACGTGTGGCAGGTGATGTGTCACTGCAAGGGATTAGTCATTGGAGATAAGTTGGAACGGCGTAATTGCCTCGACAGCGACGTTATTCTCTCAGAAATGACCCCGGAGGAGAAAAACTTTGCCCTGCGGGTTGAGTATCTGCTGAATAAAATTCAAGCCCCGGAGTATCGCCAGGTGAACATCGAAGCGCTGATGGAACTGGCGGCGATCGCTGAGCAAAATCCGGAATTACAAATCGAAGAATATATTGTGATGGATGTTTTGATTGGACATGCGGTGCGGTTGGGGTGGCTTGAGCATCACCCTGATCACGGCGATCGCTACGATGAGTTTAAGGCGCAGGCCTGGCAAGCCTTCTACGATAGCCCGCCCCATGCCTGCGCGGCATATGTCGCCAAATCACTACAATTCTTGACTGAATTGGGGCAGTCGGCAGGGACGGATGATACGGCGATCGCCCAGCCAATCCAAAATTGAAATGCTAAAAAACTCTGATCAAAAAATAAACGGCAACTTCGGGCAGATTTTGAATTTTGCGGTTAGGATTTACAGCGCACCCATCTAAACGATGGCGATAGAAGCCATGAACCCTGATTCATTCCCAGATCAAACGGCGCTCGATGCTGCCGATCAAACCCAACTGATGCCCGTTGAGGCGGTTCAACAAGCCATTGGGCGATCGCGGGCCTCCGTGTATCGATATGCCAATACTGATCCTAATGACTTAAATCCGCCCCACAATCCCAAGCGCCTGAATCCAGAGCAGCGGCTGAACAAAGACGATCCGCTGATGTTCCATCCTAGCGAGGTGGCCCGATTTGCCAGAGATGTCCTCAAGCAAAATGTGACCATTCACGTCAAGGAAGCGCCGCCCAATGTCACTCAGGAGCTGCTGCAAGCTATTTTGCAGGAACTTCAGCTTATTCGCCGATTGCTAGAATCGCAGTCTAGTGATGCGTAGCGGTGAGCTGAGGGTCGCGCCCAGCTCCAAAATCATGCACCATCAGGGAGCGATCGCTGGCCCAGCATTGGCTCGGAGTTGCCCGCAGGCCGCATCGGCTTCAAGCCCGCGCGATCGCCGCACACTCACCGCAATGTGTTGGTCATTCAATAAATCTACAAACGCCTGGATGCGCTTGGGGCTGGGGCGCTTATAATCTACTTCGCTGATGGGATTATAGGGAATGAGGTTGACGTGGCTTTGAAAACCTCGCAGCAGCTTCGCCAGTTCTAAGGCATGGGAGGGGCAGTCATTCAACTCAGCTAGCAAGACATATTCAAACGTGACCCGTCGCCCAGTTTGTTTGACATAATCCCGACATTCATCCAGCAATGCCTGAAGCGGATATTGGCGGGCACTGGGGATTAGCTGTTGACGCAGCGCTTGATTAGAGGCGTGCAGGCTCACGGCAAGGGTTGCCTGGAGTTTTTGTTCAGCTAACCGCCGAATCCGTCCTGGAATGCCTACCGTAGATACCGTGAGCGATCGCTGCCCAATGCCCACATCTTCATTGAGCGATCGCACACTATCCAGCACCGTATCTGTATTGAGCAGCGGTTCCCCCATGCCCATAAACACCACATTGCTGACCCGCTGCTCAAAATCTTCCTGCACCGTCAACACTTGGTCGATGATTTCATGACGGGCGAGATTTCGCAAAAAGCCGCCCTTACCCGTAGCACAAAAGTCACACGCCATCGGACAACCCACCTGTGACGATACGCACACAGTCAGCCGATTGCCCGATGGAATGCCGACTGTTTCAATTACTTGTCCATCCGTCATCCGCAGCAAATATTTCACCGTGCCGTCGGTTGCCGGAGCGCGATGGTGGATTTGCGATCGCCCAACTGGAACATCCGCCAGTTCACTACGCCATTGTTTGGGAAAGACCGAAATATCTGCCAGCGATCGCACCCCTTGCTGATAAAGCCATTGGTGCAGTTGCTTCGCTCGGTAGGCGGGTTGGTTGTGCGCCGCAACCCAGGCGTTCAGTTCATCCAGGGATGCACCCAAGAGCGGTTGAGTTGAGCGGTCAGTGAGTGAAACCATAGGGCAACAGTGGCAAACAGGTCATCGTCCAGTTTAAAGCAGTCTCAAGCTAGCGCGGCTTTGGAGCGTTAGGGGCGATCGCCTCCGTTCGGCGAAGAGCGCTGCTCGCGCAGAGCCTGCACCCGCTCCTTCACAAATTCCTCGTGACGCTGACGTTCGTAAGCCGTAATCCACGACAGCGTGGTGGACAGTGCCACCAAACTAAAAAACATAGCGATGGCAATTTCGCAGGTGACAGCCCCCCTTGCCATCATCGACACCGGATGAATATCACCAAAGCCAACCGTTGAAAATGTGACTAAGGCAAAATAAATAGATAAAAAGCCATCGTCCAACCCTGAAAAGTGGGCTGGATTCAAACGCACTAATTCAGCGTATAGGCTAGAAAAGCCAAAAACAATTGCAAAGAAGCCAACCGCCAACAGCGCCAGTACAAACGGCAGGCGATAGATCGATGGCATGAATTTATATTCTCGCACCAGCGCTCCACCACGTACTATCTCAACTTCAAGTTCGGTTCCGGCTCCCAGAAATACCTCTGTCACTAGCAGCACCACGAGTCCCAGACCGCTGCCAATCCCCGCCATCGATAGAGCAATACCCACCATGCGATCGGGCCACAGAATACTATTCATCGCGTCTAGACTACAGACGACCAACAGCGCGGCGGCGGCGATCGATACTCTCTGGCGTACCCAAATCAAGCGACCGTGGCGGGTGTAGGTCTGGGTCGTCAATACCTGTGGAGCGGTTGCGATGGCAGTTTGGGGCGACTGCAATGGCTGCTGTAAATGCTGAGCGATCGCCGTTCGCAGTTCATCTTCGCTCAGCAGGTCTGCTAGCAAATCCGCCAGTTGGCGGCGAGACACCGACCGATCAGAATTGGCGATATCATCGTGTGAAGTCATACAGTCATCATAGGATGAACAACGGTCGAATGATCGACTAACCTTTGCTCAGCTATCATCGAGCCGCCATGGAACCATTACTCAATCGCTTTAAGTCCCAAAATGTGGCGATTAGCGTCCGCATAAACTACTTTCTTCTCGCCCCGTAAACGGTCTAGCCTAGGTTCGCCGAATCGAAGCGATCGCAGTTGTACTGGCGGAAAAACGCGACATTGGTAGGGTGCCTGATCCTGACACAGTACAAAGCAAATCCATGCGTTTGGCTGATCCAAAATGCGATCGCGGCGATGGCGACCAGCCTGAAACGTCCAAGATAAGCCAAAGCGATCGGCAGCGTTTTGAGACTGCGTTTTTACTGCCAACTCACTGTGATTCACCCGCAGATCCGCATCCCAACTTTTGTTGGAACCGTGATAAATCTCATAATCTGGTGCCGTCATTTGCTGCACATAGGGCTGAAGCACTTGATATACCGCTGCCTCACCTAGTTTGCTAATAAAATGATCGTGGCAAACTTTGGTGCGATCGCCCTGATAACTATCTCGATAATTCACCGTTTGCGTCACCTGCTCTGCAAATGTCGCTGCCCGGCGCACCGCATCCAAACCGAGAGTGACCGTAACCGGCTGAGAGAAAAACGGAAAGGAACGATCAGATGACTCTGCCACTGTGCTGCACCCTACAACATTCTGCTACGAGGTGATTTGGATTAGGCTAAGTCACAATCCAGGCATAGGTCAACACCAGCACCGCAACAGAACCCAGCCATAGTTCCTGCTGGGACTGCCACGATCGCTTAACACTTCCAGCTAAAAAGCGCAACGCTGCTCGGCGCTCATTGCCCAGTTCAGTCATTAACTCAGCTACCCGCGCATCAACTTCAGGTAGCGATAGTTCGCCATGGCGATAAGCCAGTTCCACTTCGTCCAGCTTGCGCCAATACCGACGAGTCGCTTCAATTAAATTTGGCATACTGCGATCGCGTCTCTACATTTCATCATGTTCTTTACGAATTGTAACGAAAATGATCAAAAGACGCAGTGGGGGTATCCGAAGACGCGATCGGGCCGCTCCTTGGCGGCTCCAAGAAAATGGCGGCTGCCCTGTAAGGCTAGGGTACACCTCCGGCTAGGGGCAGATTTGCAACTGTCCGGGTTAGGAGAATGGCCGATCGAAGAACAGTGCGAGACGATCGCTCATGGCAAAGATTGCGATTCGTTACGGAATCGGGCGATCGCCTCATCAATGGCAAGTGCTGCCTTTCAATAGCAATACGTGCGTTTGAATAATCTGCCTGAACGATCTAAATAAATCCGAGCGATCCATGCGATCCATCTGAACAATTTTGAACAATCACGTCCTAACGGTTTGATAGCAGCGGATCAATTGATTAAACTCTAGTCATTCTCCATATCACAGTTCATTGCAGCTAATTGCAGTTGGAGTGGCTCTCGAAGCGATCGCTAGTCACATCCCTGTCCGGTGCGTCCCTCCCGCCTTGAGTCGTCTCGTCATTATCTTGAAGGGCAAAACGTTATGGTTCGTGTCTCAGTTGAGCGTCCTGTGTCTACGGCAGTGCCCCCTATCCCAACCGGTTTGCCGCAGCCACCTGCGCCCCCAACGCCCCCGCCTGCGCCCCCGAAAGCTCGCACCAAGCCCCTTGTGGAACTGCAGCAAGTCACCAAAATTTATCCCAACGGCACCCGCGCCCTGCATGATGTCAGTGTGCAGATTCGCAGTGGTGACTTTTTGTTTGTGACAGGGCCATCGGGATCGGGCAAGTCCACATTGCTAAAACTGCTCTACGGGGCAGAAAAGCCAACATCTGGCAGTGTAATGGTGGAGTATCACGACCTTAACCAACTGCGCGGCAATCAATTATCAAAACTGCGTCGTCGCATTGGGGTCGTGTTTCAGGACTATAAGCTGATTCCACGTCGCACGGTGGCTGAAAATGTGGCGTTTGTGCTGTGGGCACAGGGATTCACGCGCAAGGAAATTCATCGTCGTCTAGCGCCAACCCTCAAAATGGTGGGGCTGCAAGACAAGGCCAAATGTTTCCCGGATGAACTATCGGGAGGTGAGCAGCAGCGGGTCAGCATTGCGCGGGCGATCGTAGGGACTCCGCCGCTGTTATTGGCAGATGAGCCAACCGGCAATCTTGATCCTGATAATTCTTGGCAGGTGATCAAGATTTTGAAAAAGTTAAATTCTATCGGTATTACAGTGATTGTAACGACTCACGATGAGCATTTGGTGCGGATGTCAAATCATCCAGTCGTGCAAATTCGCGATGGGCATCTCTATCCGGTGCGCTCTTAGTAGGCGTGTTGCCTGGTCAGCAGGGAATAGGGTAGGGCTGTCAATACCCTGCCCCCGCCTTGGATTGTGACGTCTGGCAGGTCTGTTCGCCTGACTCCCCAATTCTGAACGGCCTTAACGCTAAGTTCTGCATCAAGAATAGCTGAGTCATACATTGCGCCAGAAGTTGCTCGATCGTTCGCCGCATCACGGCTGCTGTCCTTCAGCTATCGAGTTGATGTAGCCAAGGGCGGCAAGACGGAGTCTGGGAAGCTCAGTCAGCTTAGCCTATAGCATGATGGATGTGGCAGTGGTCGGGAGGGTCAGGGATGGGCGATCGCTGGCATAGCTTTAGAAATACCAAAATAATCCGTAGATTGAAGAATTTCAGCCTATTTGTAGGAGCAGTACAGGCAAATTGTAGATTTTGATACTGGATGGCTTGCTAGACTCATTTATCAATACTCGATAGGATGTTTTCATCGGATGTTCCAATGATTTCTATTGATGGGATGCATGGATAATCATCGGATGCTGCGTGGTAGAACCAGATCGTGCGATCGCATGTTCGCTTAGGTTTTGGGACGATCGCAGCCGTCCATGCTCACCTAGCATCTGTTCAGCACCCGTTCAGCGTTAGCATGGCTGCTTCATGCTGGTCTGTTCCGCTTGTTGATGCGATCGCTCTCTACCTTGCGTTTGGCTTGCGCCTGTTCAGTCAATTAACCATGTTTGACCCTTGTGCAAGCCCAGTTCGCGACTGTCCTCCGCTCAAAAGACTGGTTGTTCATGAATTCACGGTTTCAATCGCTATTGTCTGCGCAAGTCTCTCGGCGCACCGTTCTCAAGTTTGCAGGAATTAGCACAGTTGGCGGCGCACTGGGCTATTCCCGATTCAGTAAGCCCCAACCTTCGACCTACGATGAAGATGCGATCGCCCTTCCCCGTACCGTCGGCCAGCCGCGCCGCGCCGTTATTGTTGGAGGTGGCTTAGCCGGACTGGCGACAGCCTACGAACTAAGTCAGCGTGGGGTTGATGTAACCCTTCTGGAAAAGTCTCCTCAGTTAGGCGGGAAGATTGCTAGTTGGGATATTGAAGTCGGTGGTGAAACGCTGCGGATGGAACACGGATTTCATGGCTTTTTTCCGCAATATTACAACTTGTGGAGCTTGGTCGATGAGTTAGACGCTCGACAAAATTTTACCTCGCTGCCATTCTATGCAGTAGTTTACAAAGGCGATAAGAAAGACTACGCGCCGGAACTATTTCGTCCTAGTCATTCTGCCTTTCCTTGGAATATTGTCGATTTGGCTGTCTCTTCAGATAATCGACTGAATTGGGGGCTAAATTTGTTGAAATATTCGCATTGGCAGGTTTTTCGAGAGATTACCGGCTTTCATCCCCAGCGCAGCTTTTCTCGGCTTGATGATATTTCAGTCGCGGATTGGGTGAAGAATGACTTCCCGAAGGGGCTATATGATTTATACTTTTTACCTTTCGCAAAGTCTAGCCTCAATTCGCCCGATTCGCTGAGCGCTGGCGAGTTGATGCAGTTTTTCCATTTTTACTTTTTTGGGAATCCAGAAGGGTTAGCATTTCAAGGCACTCGTCAAGATATGGGGCGCAGTTTGGTTGATCCGATCGCCAATGCAATTCGTCGAAATGGTGGCAAAATTTTGACGGATGTATCGGTAACACAGGTTAATTGGAGCGGTGGCAAGGTTGCTTCTCTGGACTATGTGAGCGGAGCAGCAGTATCTCCGGCTGCATTTTGGGTAAATAAGAATAACCTACTGGCGGCTCCCAATGATACGATGCAGTTTTATGGAGCTGGCGATCGCGTTTATGCTACTACCAATCACCAAGAAGCCTTATCATTAACCTGCACCCACCAGGGCTGCACGGTAAAGCCCGCCGCAAATGGAGAGTTTCACTGCCCTTGCCATGGTGCAGTGTATGATGCTCAAGGACGAGTAGTGAGCGGCCCGTCCCGGCGCGATCTGGCGCGGTACAACGTTCAGCAAGCAGAGGGCGATCGCATCCAGTTAGCCAGCGTTGTTACGACCGATGCAACGCCAACGACCCTAGATGCCGATTACTTTATTTTTGCCACCGATATTCCAGGTGTTCATTATCTAGTAGACAATTCTAGCGGTGATGTGCCTGTTGAATTACGCGAGCAAGTGGCTCAACTGGTGGTAGCAGATCCCTTTGCGGTTGCACGTTTCTGGTTTGACAAAGACTTTGATTGGGACTACAGCGATTTTACGTCCCTATCGGGCTACCGCCTCACGGACAGTATTACCCTCTACCATCGCATTCAGGATGACTATATCGCATGGGCACAGAAGACAGGCGGTAGCGTTGTTGAACTTCATGCTTACTGCTATAAAGAACAGGAGTTTCCCGATCAGCAAGCCCTGCTAACCACATTTGAGGAAGAACTTTATGGGATCGTCCCTGACCTTCGGGCTGCCAAGTTACTGCATCGCCAGTTGGTGAACCAGAAAAACTTTGCAGGCTTTCCGCCTGGCAGCTATGCCAACCGTCCTGAAACTCAATCCCTTGCACCCAACCTACTCTTTGCGGGCGACTGGGTAAAAATGCCGTTCCCCTGCGGATTGATGGAGCGAGCTGTGAGCAGTGGCTTACTTGCAGCCAATACGATATTGCATCAAGAAGGGGTTCAACGTCGTACATTGCTGACTGTTCGTCCCCAGGGAATGTTGTCAATGCTGGCATAATCTGCGCCTGTAGCTTCATTTTCTTATCTTTTGTAAACCTGCAATGGCTAATGCTTTTACTGATTCAGTTGATGGTGCTGCCGATCGCCCCTCTCCCGATCGCGCAGGTTTTGACGTGCGGCAAGCGGGCATCAACCCAAATCATTGGTATGCGGTGGCGCGGAGCCATGAGATTACGGATCGCCCTGTGGGCATCACCCTGTGGCAGGAGGCGATCGCCCTTTATCGCGATAGTCAAGAGCAGGTGCATGCCCTCAGCGATCGCTGCCCCCATCGGTTTGTAAAACTGAGTGATGGAGCCGTGGTAAATGATGCCTTGGAATGTGCGTACCACGGTTGGCAGATTGATGGATCAGGGCACTGCACCCACGTCCCCTATCTCGCTGAAAATCAGAAACTACCAAACTGCCGCGTCAAGGTTTATCCGGTTGAAGAACAGGATGGGTTTATCTGGATTTTTCCAGGAGAGCTGGAGCAGGCAATGCAGCGCCGCCCGCTGTCGCTCCCGGAATGGGATCATCTGAATTATATTGCAACTGTTTCTGTGATTGACTGTCAAGCCCATTATTCTTATCTGATTGAGAATTTGATGGATATGTATCATGGGCATTTGCACAATAGCTATCAAGCCTGGACGGATGCAAGGCTGAGGGAACTTGAAGAAACGAGCGATCGCGTCGATGCTTACTATGATGCTCAAAGCTATTACCGAATTGATAAGATATGGTCGATTTCCCAACTCTTTTTCCCAAAACTGCGCCGCCTTCATCCTGAACCGCTAGATGTCAGCTATATCTATCCAAACTGGGCATCAACCCTTGGACAAGACTTCAAAATTTATTGCCTTTTTTGTCCGCCCAGTCCAACCCATACTCGCGCTTACCTAGTTCACTTTACATCTCTCAATGCCTTTTGGCGACTGCATAAATTGCCGATCGCATTCCGACGTTTCCTAAAAAATAAATTATTTGGGGCTGCTCAGTTTATGCTCGATGGTTTAGTGCGAGAGGACGTGGCTATGATTGTACAGGAGCAGCAGGCTTATTTATCTGACCCGCATCAGAAGCCCCACGAGTTAAATCGTGCGCTGGTGAGCGTACAGCGGTTAATTCGTCACCAAACCGACCAGCTTTGAAGAGGCGTTCGCTATGCAGTTGTTGATTATCTATCATGACCTTTATTTTAACTAATGACGATGGGTTTGATGCACCGGGGATTCGGGCATTGCAACACGCGATCGCCCAACTGGGACACACCGGTCAGATTGTTGCGCCAAACCAGCAGTATTCAGGCTGTAGCCACCAACTCACCCGCGATCGGGAGATTGCCATCGAACAACCAGAAACAGATGTATATGCGATTGACGGCACCCCTGCCGATTGCGCACGCATTGCGGCTGCCTATCTCTATCCCGATGGAGCTTGGCTATTGTCGGGGATTAATGCTGGAGGTAACCTAGGCGCTGATATTTATGTATCTGGAACAGTGGCGGCGGCCCGTGAAGCCGTGTTGTTACGAAAACCAGCGATCGCCTTATCCCACTACATTCATCAACGTCGCCCTATTGACTGGGATATCGCTACTCGCTTAGCCGTGCGCGTGTTGGATAAGTTACTGAGTTTACCAACCGAACCGGGCTGTTTTTGGAATGTCAATCTGCCGCACTTGCAGCCTAGCGACCCGGAACCAGAGCTTGTCTTTTGCCCCTGCTGCACCCAGCCACTCCCTACCGAATTTACCGTTGCTGAAAATCGATTTCGCTACAGCGGAGCCTACGGCGATCGCCCCCATGATGCCAACTCAGACGTAGCGGTTTGCTTCGGGGGCAACATTGCCATCACCCATCATCGTTTGTGGGCTGTGGAGAGCGCCCCCTAAGCTGAGCGATCGCCGTAGACTACAACCGCCGTTATTGGTCAAGATTTCTGACCGTCGAGGTATAGCCTGCATCGTAAAATTGGCGAGGATTTTGGGCGGTGTGGGCGCTGCCCACACTGCCCAAAATCCTTACATGAAACCACGACCTGTAAAAAAAACTAAGCTTTCTGCTTGGCGCTAGCCCATGGGTTTTGGAACCACTTACCCTTAGCATGGGAATAACGGCGATCGCCTACTTGACTAACAAAACTTGCCAAACCCCGACCGTTGTACAGGGCAGGAACCCCTAGCCCTACCTTGTCTCAAACCTCGTAGCGCGGTTTTCGTGCCCCGCGCAAAATCTTTGGTCAGTCAAGCAGGGGAACTGCCTATGATGCTAGACATGATGTTAGACATGATGCTAGGCATAGCGACGTTGGACATAACGGCGATCGCCCAACAATCAACAGTGGTGAATGCCCATGAGTAAGCCCCTACCCCTAATTGGCTGGCGAGAATGGCTGGTTCTGCCTGGGTTGAAGGTCAACGCCATTAAGGCCAAGATTGATACTGGAGCGCGATCGTCAGCGCTTCACGCCTTTGACGTTGAACCGTTTGAACAAGACGGGCAACCGTGGGTGCGGTTCACTATCCATCCTGATCAACGACAGAGCGATCGCGTCATCGTTGCCGCCGCACCCCTGTGGGATGAACGGGATATACGAAATTCCGGAGGGCATACCGAACGGCGACCTGTCATTCGTACTCCAGTCTGGTTAAATGGTCAACAGTGGGATATTGAACTGACCCTCACCAATCGGGATGTGATGGGATTTCGGATGCTGTTGGGGCGACAGGCTGTTCGTCATCGATTTTGGGTTGACCCAGGGCGTTCCTATTTGCAGTCTCATGCATTCGGCGATGATCCTGCCATTGTCTCTGAACCAACGACCAAGATCGACTAATGCATTTTATTCATCAGATCAATTCACTCGAATTAATTCACTCGAACTAATTTACTGTTTGGTCTATACCGCGATCGCCTAGCCGTTTATAGAATCCAAAGACTTGTTGACCCGTACCTGAACTAAACCTGTGACAGACTAC
>CAYSIR010000005.1:0-33895 GCA_964431105.1 uncultured Leptolyngbya sp.
CTTATATCCCCCGGTTGAAACGCGGGGGCTTTACGCCTGCTACTCGTAATGCTCCGCAAGCCCAAATCGCTATGCCATAATCCAAAATGACGCGATAACCCGCAAACGCATCAGGAGAGTACAGAATGGAACAGGCAGCAATCGGCATCATTGGCGGCAGCGGTCTTTATAAAATGGACGCGCTCACCGATTTGCAAGCCGTATGGCTCGATACCCCCTTTGGTCAACCCTCCGATGCGATTATGGTCGGTACACTAGACGGCACGCGGGTCGCGTTTCTAGCTCGCCATGGTCGCAATCACCATCTGCTGCCTTCGGAACTGCCCTTTCGGGCCAATATCCACGCCATGAAACAACTGGGCGTTCAGTATTTAATCTCCGCGTCAGCGGTGGGATCGCTACAGGAGTCTATAAAGCCATTGGATATGGTGCTGCCGGATCAGTTTATCGATCGCACCAAATATCGCGAATCCACCTTTTTTGGTGAGGGCATTGTGGCTCACATTGGGTTTGCGGAGCCGATTTGCCCACAGTTGGCGGCTGTGTTGGCAGAGGCGATCGCCAGCCTTGAACTTGAAACCGTGACGCTCCATCGTGGCGGAACCTACCTGTGCATGGAAGGGCCCGCATTTTCCACCAAAGCCGAATCCCATCTCTACCGAAGCTGGGGTGCATCCGTAATTGGCATGACAAACCTGCCCGAAGCAAAGCTAGCCCGCGAAGCCGAAATTGCCTACGCCACCCTGGCCCTCGTCACAGATTACGACTGTTGGCATCCTGACCACGACAGCGTCACTGTTGAGATGGTGATTGGCAACTTGACTAAAAATGCCCAAAATGCTCAGCGCGTCATCCGCGAGACCGTTCGTCGTCTCCATCAAGCACCGCCACCATCAGATGCCCACTCCGCTCTCAAGTTTGCCATTCTCACTCGCCTCGACACCGCCCCGGATGCAACCAAGAAAAAGCTAGAACTGCTGCTGAAACCCTATCTCTAGCCGCTCAAATATTTGCATTTCATAACGAAATTCGGCAAAACCCGCATAGCTACCGATAGCAATCCGAAGAGAGTTTGCCCTAAAATCAGTGAGAAAAATTGAGACCTCCAGTGCAGACTAGGGTTCAGGCCTGATTGCTAGTCCTTCACTGAAGGGTTTCTGTCCAACCCTATCCCACCATTGCGCTTTACCCGACAAAGAGGAATTGCCCGTGAGTCCAGATACCCTTGTACAACGATCTGCACCATTCACAACCGACGAGTTTGATCGGTATGTGATGACGACCTATGGTCGTTTCCCGATCGCATTGGAGCGTGGAAACGGTTGCCGCGTCTGGGATACAAACGGGCAAGATTATCTAGACTTTGTTGCTGGGATTGCCACCTGCACCCTAGGGCATGCCCATCCAGTGATGACGGAAGCGGTCACCCAGGCGATTCATACCCTGCATCACGTCTCGAATTTGTATTACGTTCCGGCTCAGGGCAAGCTGGCTAAGTGGTTGGTGGATCATTCCTGTGCCGATCGCGTCTTTTTTTGCAACTCCGGAGCCGAAGCCAACGAAGGTGCCATTAAGCTGGCTCGGAAATATGCCCATACGGTATTAGGAATTGCAGAACCCGTCATTTTGACGGCAACAGCCAGCTTCCATGGGCGTACCCTAGCCACCATTACGGCAACAGGGCAGCCCAAATATCAAAAGAATTTTAATCCGCTGGTTCCTGGCTTTCATTATGTTCCTTACAACGATATTGAAGCATTGGAAGGGGCGATCGCAGAACTGGATCAGGGTGAACGGCGAGTCGCTGCCATTTTGCTGGAAGCATTGCAGGGAGAGGGCGGCGTCCGTCCGGGCGATCGCGCCTACTTTCAACGCATTCGCCAAATCTGTGATGAGAAGGGCATTCTGCTGCTGCTGGATGAAGTGCAGGTAGGCATGGGCCGCAGCGGGCAATATTGGGGTTATGAAAACCTGGGCATTGAGCCGGACGTGTTTACCTCAGCCAAAGGCCTCGGCGGCGGCATTCCCATCGGGGCGATGCTCTGCAAGCAGTGGTGCGATGTGCTGCAACCGGGCGACCACGCTAGCACCTTTGGCGGCAATCCTTTTGTCTGTAGTGTGGCGTTAGCGGTATGCGAAACGCTTGAACGGGAAAACCTGCTGGATAATGTGCGAACCCGTGGTGAGCAATTGCGCGACGGTCTGCGGGCGATCGCTCAGTCCTATCCCAAGCTGATTACCGAGGTACGGGGATGGGGGCTAATCAACGGAATGCAGGTGTCTGAAGACAGCGAACTCACGTCCATCAACATTGTGAAAGCCGCGATGGACGAAGGTCTGCTGCTCGTACCGGCTGGCCCGAAAGTAGTGCGATTTGTGCCGCCGTTGATTGTGTCTGAACTAGAAATTAGCCAAGCGCTGGAAGCCGTTCGCCGCGCATTCGGAGCGATCGCCTAGCGCATTTGACTCTCAATCCAGACTCATCCACTGCCGAGCCGTATTTGGGTACGGCCGTCAGTTGACCCATGCTCCGATGAAGCACCGGAAAGCTGGGCTGACCGTGCGATCGCGCCAGGGGCGGCGGATGACCGATTCATCTCCAGAAACGAGGCCAGACGGCTATACAGCGCTAGTCAAATAGCTTAAGCAATTGTTGAGGTGTTGAGGGGCGGAGCCGCTCCCAAGAATTTTCACGTCCTAGATGAAATGGCTGCTGCTATAGTGTGGGTGAAATCAGGATACCCATTTCCCCAGACCGATGACTGGAACGGGGTATGAACCATGAGCGATCGCGGCTGCTTGAGTGCAGTAGACGCTGATGGGCGATCGCTGGGTATTTCCCTGCTGATCCTAATAATCGCCGTAATCTGCGGTTGGCGATGGGTGCAGTATAGCAGCGGTGAACCGTTTGGGCGATTGACCGTTATGCGTTAGGGTCATTCCAAGAAATCATCTAAAAATCCCTGTGCCCATTCGTAATCAAGCCAAGACTCTCCCTTTTCGTCCTGCTAGAGGCAGCAGCGGAGCTGAAGTCCGATGCCGTTTCCCAATGAGTGGGTCGCAGGCAATAGAGTTGACACACAGATTGAACCAAGGGTGCATCCTGCTTTTAGCCCTGATCTTAGATCCCTCTCCCAAGTCAGGCTACTGAGTCCACCCCTCTCGATTACTCCCTACAAGAAGACCAGCGTTGAAGTCCTCCAGAATTGCAGAATTTTAGGGGGACAACGCTGAAAAACATCACAGGCTGTGCGGACTGGCTCTGTTTTAGAAAAAAGGGGGATGATCAGGGCCAGCAAAACCAGGATGATCCCTTGAGCAAGTAATCTGAACCTGTGATTATTTCCTAAAGCTGCCTCCTTCCGCAGCGTCAGCAAGCAGTATTGGCTACCTCATCAGCACGTTATGAAATTTCTCTTCGGTCGTCGTTCGTCTTCTGTCGCCGCCCCTGCTGAGCCACAAGCACCCGGACTAGGAACCTTTGGCGGGGTCTACACGCCGTCGATTTTGACCATTCTGGGCGTGATCATGTATCTCCGCTTTGGATGGGTGGTCGGCAACGTCGGACTGTTCGGCACGTTCGCCATTGTCACTTTATCTACGGCAATTACATTTTTAACCGCCCTGTCAGTTTGTGCGATCGCCACGGATCGAGTGGTGCGTGGAGGCGGAGCCTACTATATGATCAGCCGTTCCCTGGGGCTAGAAACCGGGGGCGCTGTTGGTCTGTCGCTGTACTTTGCCCAAGCGCTCTCTATAGCGCTCTACACCATTGGGTTTGCCGAGAGTGTCGTGTCCACATTCAGCCAACTGAATCAAACTTACGTGGCGCTAGCAACAACGGTATTTGTGGCCGTCCTAGCCCTGACCTCTGCCCAGGTAGCCATCCGAGCGCAGTACGTCATCATGGCTGCGATCGTCCTTTCGTTAATTTGTCTAACCTTTAGTCATTCCTTACCAGACGTTGAGCCGCAAAGGCTGGCGATCCCTGATACCCAGGAATCATTTTGGTCGGTGTTTGCCGTCTTTTTCCCAGCAGTTACAGGCATCATGGCAGGGGTTGGGATGTCCGGTGATTTGCGCGATCCAAGTCGGGCAATTCCTGCTGGCACTCTGGCAGCCGTGGGCAGTGGATACGTTATTTATATGCTGCTGCCATTCGTGCTGGCCTTTCGGGTCGATACCCAAAGCCTGCTGAACGAGCCGCTGATCATGCAGCAGATTTCTCTGTGGGGCCCGTCGGTTCTGCTAGGGGTTTGGGGTGCCACCTTATCCAGCGCTTTAGGCAGTGTCTTGGGTGCGCCGAGGGTGTTACAAGCCTTAGCGCGGGATGGCGTGCTGCCGCCATGGATGTCATTTTTGGGAACCGGCAGCGGCAAGGAAGATGAACCCCGGATTGGAACAGCCGTGACCTTAGTAGTGGCGATCGCTGCTGTATGCATTGGCGACCTTAACTTGATTGCCCCAGTATTGACCATGTTTTTCCTCACCACCTATCTGGTTCTAAACCTATCGGCTGGCATTGAAGGATTTTTGCAAAGCCCCTCCTTTCGCCCCTCCTTTCGAGTTCACTGGTCATACTCACTGATTGGGGCGATCGGTTGTCTCGCCGTCATGTTTCTGATTAACCCCATCGCAACCATCGTAGCAGCGGTAATTGTCACGGGCATTTACTTTTGGCTACAGCAACGCGAACTCAAAGCCGCATGGGGAGACGTGCGACGCGGGATATGGATGGCCCTGCTGCGGACAGGCATCTTTCAAATCGACCATGCCGAAGATGCCAAAAACTGGCGACCCCACGTCCTAGTCTTGTCAGGCTCGCCCAGCAAGCGATGGTCATTGATCCAGCTTGCCGATGCCATTACCCACAACCGGGGATTAGTCACGGTATCCAGCATTTTACCCAGTGGCTCCCGTGATGTTGCCCAACAGGCCAAACTTGAGCGCACCATTCGAGAGTATCTCAACAAACAAGGCGTTCGGGCATTGGTGCGGGTCGTGACGGCTGCCGATCCGTTTAACGGCGCGTTGCAATTAGTAGAAGCCTACGGTCTGGGCCCGCTGGTTCCGAACACCATCGTGATGGGATCAAGCGAAGCCCCCGAACGCCGCGAACAGTATTGCAACACCCTATCCAAGCTGCACCAAGCAGGGCGAAACGTCATCATTCTGCGCGAAAACCGAGAGCTGGGTTTTGGGCGACGGCGACGCATTGATGTTTGGTGGGGTGGGATGCAGGCGAACGGCGGTTTAATGATTTTGCTCTCCTATTTGCTGCGAACCACAATAGACTGGCGACAGGCCGAGATTTCGCTCAAGCTAGTGGTTTCCGACGAGACGGCCGCCCAAGCTGCCCGCCAGAACCTTGAAACTATGGTCACAAATCTGCGAATTGGGGTAATGCCGAAGGTGATTATTGCGGCAGGTCGGCCGTTTGAGGTGATTTTACGGGAATCTTCAGAGCGTGCTGATCTGATTTGCTTAGGAATGGCAGCGCCTAGTACGCCCGATTTGAATTATGTGGAGTATTTTGAGCGCTTGCAAAACTGGACGGCGAACCTGCCAACGATTATGTTTGTGCTGGCTGCTCCAGGATTTTCATACACCGATGTCTTGACGGAGGGCTAACGTGTCTTAAGCCTGAAGCAGTGGCCGCTTAGCCATCGATTAGCGATCGCATAAACCCAGCAATTTTTAAGCCGTACATAGAAGAGATGGTCGGTCGCTGCACCGATGCATTGTCAAATTGAATTGGCATGAGACTTGCCGGTCACTATAAAAAAACTGGGCTAGTTTTTCCTAGCTCAGTTTAGAGGAATGTGATGAGTAGCAAAGGCTCAATGTGTTGCTACTTTGACTAACAAGTCGGAGCCATTGAGCGGTGGCACCTGCTGAGTTTCACGGTTAAGCTGTGAAACCGTTGATGCACAAAACTGCAAAAACCTATGCAGCAGCCATGTTTTGTGAAACGAAGTCCCAGTTCACCAAGTGGTTCAAGAAGGTGTCAATGTAGTCGGGACGCTTGTTCTGGTAATCCAGGTAGTAGGCGTGTTCCCAAACATCCATGGTCAACAGCGGAGTTTGCCCAGCCGTCAAGGGATTGTCAGCATTCAGGGTTTTCGTAACCTTGAGGGTTCCGTTGTCCAGTACCAACCAAGCCCAGCCGCTGCCGAACTGGGTTGCACCAGCCGCCTTGAAGGCTTCTACAAATTTTTCATAGCTACCAAAGTCTGCATCAATCTTGGAGGCGATCGCACCGGTTGGTTTGCCGCCGCCGCTGGGCTTCATGCTGTTCCAGTAGAAGGTGTGATTCCAGGCCTGAGCCGCATTGTTGAAGACGCCAGCCTTGCTGCTGTCACTTGCGATCGCCTTAATCACATCCTCAAGCGGCTTGCTGTCAAGCTCAGTACCATCAACAGCCGCATTAAACTTGCTGACATAAGCTGCATGGTGCTTATCATGATGGAACTCTAGGGTACTCTTCGAGATATGTGGCTCCAGAGCCGTGTAATCGTAAGGAAGGGTGGGTAGTTCGTAAGACATTAATGTTCTCCTGGGGGGTCTGCGTCATTAACGATGGATAGTGACAAGGTCGAGGAATAGGACAAAGCCGATAGACCACCTTGGAGATGGAAACTTACATCGACATACTCCATTCAAATAAGATGGAATGATGCACCGATCGGGATCTGTAAAAGACTGCACCAGCAACGTTGCCTGTTTGGCTACTTAGACCTGTGACCTCGGTTCTCAACAGACTGTTCGTGATGAGCAGCGGGGTGAAGTCAATCGTTGCTGTGGGGAATGCACTGCAATTGAGCGATCGAATCGGCGCATTTTTGACAGGTCACTACCACTTCAAGCATTATAACGTATTGATTTGTTACATTCTATGCGGTCTGCCAAGTGGTCTCGTGGACTGATCACCCGCTACCCCAAGGCATACCTATGGTTAGGGCTATCTGACCTCTGCATGGACAGCGGTTTTAGTCTCAAAAATTCTGTGCCGCCACCCATGGGACAACCCATCAAGGGAAAGCAAAGTGAGCCAGTCTGTTGGAACAGGCTGAGACTAACTGTCAAGCGTCACGCCAGAGGAATCACCATACAGGAATCGCTATGGAAAAATTAGAAATTCAGCGATCGCTGCACAATGGATAGCGCTCAAGAAGGGTGAGCGATCGCCCGCCTAAGCTGCTCCCACCGGAAGACGGCTGAACGCAATGTGTAAAGAAAAGTTAAGCTAGCATAGAAATATAGTAATCCTAGTAGGTGCTGGGGGTAAGAGCTGAGGATGGTGTGACGCGGGTTCCGCAAACTTTCATCACCCCAATAGGATAGCTATGGCTTGAGTCGTGACTTGAAATCGATGCCCCTGATTGATCCGCTTTCGTTATCACAGCAACTGTTGCTGGTTCTAGGCACTCAAGTGCGTTACCACTATCGCGCGGCTGCCCTGCCTAGGTCAGGGTTGGTAGTGGTTAGCAACCATCGCAGCATTATGGATGTTCCGTTACTGATGGCAGCGGCTAATCGTCCTGTACGGTTTGCCTGTCATCGCTACATGAGCCAAGTGCCCATTTTGAATGAAATTGTGACGGGGTTCGGCTGTTTCCCGCTAGACTCAACGACCCATCTGCGCCGCCGTTTCTTTCAGCAAGCGGTACAGCTATTGCAGCAGCGGCAGGCCGTTGGTATCTTTCCGGAGGGCGCTCAGCCAATGGTCAATCTCACGCCACCGCAGGCTACGGCTCATTTTTATCGGGGGTTTGCTCATCTGGCTCTGCGCACGCCGGTTGATGCACTGCACATTCTTCCCGTGGCGATCGCCTCTCAGCAGGAAATCACCAATTCAGTCTTTCCGCTGCGAATGTTGAGTTGGTTTGATCCATCCGAACCGTTATTCGATCAAGCAGGCTGGCATCCGATGGTGATTTATCAACAGGTCGATGTGGTCGTGGGGCGGCCGATCGCCATTACGGATAGCCAGCGACAGGCCTATGGCGGACGGCAATCCAAGGCGGTGGTTAATGAACTGACAGCCTATTGTCGAGCTGAGATTGATCGCCTGTTGCACCAAGGCTGTTGAGAGGTAGGTGAAATGGATACCGCTAGCTTTAGCTAGGTGGGATCTTTGACAATCGCCGCTCGCTGAGCGAACCGAATCCATCCCAGCGAGTTGCGGCCATGAGTTTACTGATGCTGTTACTGATGCTGTTTAAATTGTCTAATCTTGTAATTTCGTCTCCATGCTAGATGTTTTAGAGTTTGTTGAGCAACAGCCGAACCGGTGTCAGCTTTTACATCCGGTTCCGCCCAATCTGGAGCTTCCGCCCCTTGTGCTGTTGCCAGGGATGGATGGCATTGGTTTGTTGCGGTATCCACAGGCGCGGCGCTTGGCGCATCACTATGACGTGCGCTGTTTGTCGATTCCGGTAGATGATCGGCGATCGTGGGCAGAATTGAGCGATGAGGTTCTCGACCAGATTGAGTCTGAGTTTCGATCGCATCACGGTGACATCACGCTGTTCGGCGAATCGTTTGGGGCCTGTTTGGGCTTGAAATTAGTGTTGCGATCGCCCCAATTGTTCCAACGATTGGTGTTGGTCAACTCCGCGTCTGCATTTCAATCTGCATTGCTCCCCCGTTGGGGCGGAATAGTCTCACGCTGGATTCCAGAAGCGTTCTATCCAGTTTCCTGCCTAGGGCTGCTGCCTTTTCTGGCTATGTTGAATCATCTCTCAGATGAGATGCGCCAAGCACTGCTTGATGCCATGCGGTCAGTGCCCCAACGGAGCGCCCAATGGCGTATGACGCTATTGCAACATCTCAACATTTCCGATGCTCAACTTCGCCGTATCACCATACCGACCTTGCTCATTGCTAGCCAGAGCGATCGCCTATTACCGTCTGTAGACGAAGCTCAGCGCCTCAGCCGCCTCATTCCTGATGCGATCGTTCACTACGTCGCCAATCGGGGGCACGCTTGCCTACTCGAAGATGGATTTGACCTACGCCAGATTCTAAAACAGCACAACTGGTTGCCCCAACCTAGCCACCACCCAGCCCCACCGCCCACACAGTCAGCCTGCCCGTAGCGCAGCGATACAGGTCTAGCCTAAGTCGGCGCTATGACCGATTCATCGCTCGCAATAACCATAACGAACCAGTCAGCCCGACAAAATGGGCTAGCACGGTATTGGTATTAGCTTGCACAATCAAAATATCGATCGGTTGAATCGCTTGGGTAATGCGTTCGTAAAAAGCACCCCCAGACTGCGGCTGTGAAAGGGCTTTGGCAAACAAAGAGCCAATCAATGCCTCTGCCCCCAGCAGCGTCACAAACATTCCCACCATATTGATGATCAAGCCGATGCGAATCGCATCCATCAAGTTTCGTGGGGTAGGCGGTTGATCGCTAGCCTTGAGGCGACGGGAGAGGCGCGTGTATCGAAACGCCCAATAAATACCAAGGTACAGCGACACGACTCCCAGAACAGCCAGAGCCACGCCTGCTCCAGCGCCAGGGTTGGTTGCATTTTGCTCCGGCGATTGGGTTTCAGATTGTAAAATCAGGGTCGAAAAAATGAGAACAAAACTCGATATGACCGCCAAGACAATTTGAACCCAGAAACTAATCCATCCGGTCATGCGGAAAGACTGAGCGATTCGCTGAACCGCTGCTGGCAGAGACGAACGATCGAGATTGGAAGACATGACCGCAGGAGGTTTAGAAACCAACGGAATTGGACGGACAATCGCTCAGTGCTGGGCATTGCTGCAACCTCAACACCGAACGCGAGAGCATCAGTCAAAGGCTAAATCAGGGCTGACGCTAATCAATCGTAATCGATTGCGGGCCGTTGTTATGCCCATTGCTGTCTGATGGTGGAGTATTCGAGCGCTGTGCTTGCTTATCAAGCCAGCTTTTGACCGGGTCTTCAGTCAAATTCAGCCGCAATACACCACTTAGGAACCCACCCATAAATGCAACAGGTTGGCGCGTTAGTTCTTTGAGCAACGGAGAAAGTTCATCCATTAGTTTGCAATACTCCTCAGCCAAGGGGCTAGCATAGAATGAATAGATTGCGATCGCTGACCGCCGATCCTCTCAGCGCAGCGACCTAGGGGCATCTATCGCGCTAGATCAAACTGCACCGGATTACAATGAGACGCAGGCTCAATGCGGGCACTCCATCTGGTTCATCGACCCATCGCCATTGACAAAGCAAGATGAATCACCGCATCGGACACCCAACCGCGTCTTATCACGATCCTATGGTTTATGTTACGCAATGTTTTGAACAATTGACCGTTTTTGCTTGAATTCTGTCATAGTGTAACGAAGGCACAAATGTGACAAGCGCTGGCAGGACACCCTACCTTGATGGTCTGAGCAGGCTGGGATCGGGCATCTGAGGCTAGATTGGTTTATCAAGTGCAGGGCTGGGTTGATGGGTGGCGATGTCCCCGCTTCTATCAGCGAATTTATCATCGAAAGCGGGAATACTGGGCATTGGGGCGATGCCCTGACTGTCTGATGCCCTGGCTGTCTATTGATGTCGATCGACCGGCAGCCGCCCCAGCCGCAACTACTGGATCATGGCGACTTGACAGTACCAATAACTGGAAAGGCTAATGGGTGTAGCGTTTTACGGTGTGGCGAGTTTGGCCGGTGACGCTGGGCGACCTTGTTTTTAGCTGGCGCATTTGCTGAACGTTAGGCAGGTTACTGGAACCGGACGACGGTTCTGGAAACGGATAGTCAATGGCGATCGCGACGTTTGTTAAATTGGTTTCCACAGGGTATACAACGGAGACGGGCGATCGCTAATGAATCCATAACGATTTGATAGTCAGGAAGGTTATGATCGCAGGCAACCCTTGCAATCCTAACCGCGATAAATTGTTTGGGGTGCATCCTGAAACGGACAAACAAACGGCGAATAATAAACACGGTGTGCGATCGAAGTGCTGCGAGCGGCCCACGGCAAACCATGCGGATAGAGCGACTACCCGAAACCAGCGCGTCTGTCATTGTTGCATTTAGTGTTGCGCCCAACCCGTGCGATCGCACCGCCCTCCTCCCTCATCAGGTCATGCCATCCAGCCCAAGACACCCCAACCAACCCCTCTCCAACCAACTGCCCTCAGTGCAGGAGCGTGGTGCATGAGATCTTCAGAGCATGGAAAACCCAAAATTCTGGTCGTTGATGACGAACCAGATAATTTAGATTTGCTTTATCGCACCTTCTACCGCGAGTTCAAGGTGTTGCGGGCCGAGAGCGGGCCAAGAGCGCTAGAAATATTGTCGAGTGAGTCTGACATCGCGGTCATCATTTCCGATCAGCGAATGCCCTCCATGAGCGGCACCGAATTTCTGAGCCTGACGGCCACTCGCTATCCCGATATTATCCGAATCATTTTGACGGGATACACCGATGTTGAGGATTTAGTCGAAGCGATCAACTCCGGTAAGGTGTTCAAGTACGTCACCAAGCCCTGGGACGACGATGAACTAAAAACAGTGGTTCGCCAAGCGGTAGACACTCACAACGTGCTGCGGGCCCGCACCCAAGAACTGCGCCGCACATTGCGCCAAGAATCGCTGCTCAACACAATTGGCACGGCCATCCGGGGAGCGCTCAGCTATCAAGAACTGTTCCAAACTATTGTAGATACCGTCGGCAAAGTGTTTGAGGTAGACTGCTGCCTGCTGCGTCCTTGTCAAGAGCAGCGCATGGAAACCAATGTGTTTACCTACATTCCATCGCCCCAAACAACGGCATTGAGCGAGGCAACGCCGATATTGAATGCCGCCGATCTGATGGCAACTGTTTGGATTATGGATACTATTGTGGCGATGGATGCGACAGCAACCGATCCCCATTTGGAGCGCCAAACTGAGTCGGGTGAACCGCTGCGGCAAGTATATGAGCGACTTGGGTTCCAGTCTACTCTGATCATTCCGCTGATCTGCCAAAAGGATGTACGGGCGGTGTTGGCGTTGCATCAATGTCGGCCTCGCCGCTGGGGTGAAGATGACATTCACCTGATTGAACTAGTCGCGGATCAAACCGCTCCGTCGCTGGCACAGGCGCAGGCTTATGAAAAAATTCGAGCGTTGGCCCGGCGAGAGGCATTGGTCAACACAATCTCGACGGCGATTCGCTCTAGTTTGAATCCTCAAGATATTTTTGCAGCCATTACGCAGCAGTTGGGGCACGCGCTGCATACCGATGGCTGCGCCCTGTCGCTGTGGACGGCGGGGGATGAGTATGTGCAATGTGTGGGATTGCATGATGCGACTAGCCTAGAGACGGATCAGCCGATGGTGGCAGATGCGATGATGCAGACAATGCCAGCTTGGGCAACTCCCGATCGCTCGGATTTATCGGCTGCTGCTCCAATGCGATCGCAACTGCCAACATCGCAGGTTCCCATTGAGGGCAATCCAGTGTTGCAGCAATTGCTGACGACTCAGCAGCCGGTCATCATTGACGATCTCACCTATCATCCTGAAATGAATGTGCCAGATTTGCCGCTGCGGTTGCCGGCGCGGGCTTTGCTGGTCGTGCCGCTATTGTATGACGGTGAAATTATTGGCAGCATTTCGCTACGTCAAATCAATCGCCCCCGGCAATGGCAGACGGAAGAAATTGAACTGACCCAGGCGGTGGCGGTGCAGGCGGCGATCGCGGTGCAGCAGTCTCGGCTGTATCAAACCACACGCCAACAGGCGGAACAGCTTTTGGAACTGGATCAACAAAAAAATGAACTGTTCCAGAATGTGTCCCATGAGTTTCGCACGCCGCTGACCTTGACGATCGGGCCGTTGGAAGCCGCGATCGCGCAGCAACAGGGATTATCTTATGAACAATCGCAGATTGCCCTGCGGAATTCTCGGCGGCTTCTGCGGCTGGTTAACCAACTTTTGGATATTCAGCGGTTTGATGCGGGGCGGATGCAGCCGCGCTTTCGCCCCTGTGCGCTGAACGAATTTGTGCATCAAATTGTTGAGTCGTTTCGTCATTATTGCGATCGCAAGGAGATCGTGCTGAACGCAGAGCTAGACCCTTGCCCGCCGATTTACCTAGACTTGGAAAAGTTCGACAAAGTTATTTATAATTTGCTGTCGAATGCCATGAAGTTTACGCCCCAGGGCGGCAGCATTACCGTTAGTTTGCAGGCGGCTGGCGATCACTGCTTGCTGAAGGTGCAGGATTCTGGGATTGGGATTCGTCCTGACCAAATTCCCCACTTGTTCAATCGCTTCCAACAAGCCGACGGGTCCGCCAATCGTAAATATGAAGGCAGCGGGTTGGGCTTAGCCTTAGTGAAAAAGCTGGTGGAACTGCACGGTGGCACAGTGTCGGTAGACTCGGATTATGGACATGGCACCACCTTTACAATTTGGCTGCAAACGGGGATTTCGCATTTACCGGCTGAACAGGTGATTGAAGTGCCCACCGAGCTTGAATCGGCGCGGGCTGCGGTGGAATTAGCTGATGTAGAAATTAATGTGACGGAGGTCAATGCGGCTCAGGTTGCAGATGCGATCGCTGTATTTGAGCCATTGGTTGATGCCCCATCCGATACCGTCACTACTGTTTTGGTGGTGGATGATAACCCGGATCTCCGCCAGTATGTATCCGACATCTTGCGGCGAGCAGGCTACCGTGTTGTGACGGCGAATAATGGCGAGGATGGCTTCCAAGCAGCGCAAACCCATGCGCCTCAACTGGTGCTAACCGATTTGATGATGCCAGTTGTGTCGGGGCTGGAGATGATTCAGCGGATTCGACAGCATGATCCACTGAAAGGGATTCCTATCATTTTGCTGACGGCGCGTGCGGATGAAGATACTCGTATTGAAGGGGTAGAACAGGGTGCAGATGCCTATCTGTCGAAGCCCTTTAACGATCGCGAACTGCTGGCAGATGTCCGCAACTTGGTAGCGCTGAAAGAAAACGAACGGCAGGTGGCCGAGCTAAATCGCTACCTCACTGAATCGGTGCTGAAGCGGTTTTTGCCTCCGTCGCTGGTAAAGAAGGCAGCACAGGGCGACCTCTCGCTGGATTTGCGACCTGAGCCGCGCCTCGTCACCATTTTATTTAGCGATATTATTGGCTTTACTCAGCTTTCCAATACGCTGCGATCGCGTCGGGTGTCGGAATTACTAAACGAGTACCTGGCTGAAATGACCCGCGCCATATTTAATCATGGCGGCACGGTGGACAAGTTTATGGGAGATGCAATTTTGGCCATTTTTGGCGCACCGGAAGAATTGCCGCCTAGTGAACAAGTGCATCGCGCGATCGCCGCTGCCCGGCAGATGTATGCCTCGCTGGAAGTGCTGAACAAGCGCTGGCAGGCTCAGGGGATCGGTACAGTCCAGTTTCGCTGTGGGATTCACCAGGGTACGGCTGTTGTGGGAATGTTTGGCAGCGATGAACGCGCAGACTACACAGCGATCGGGCCCAGCGTCAACATTGCAGCCCGCATCCAAGAAGTTGCAACGCCAGACTCCATTCTGATTTCAGCCGCCGTTGCGGATTATTTAGAACTGGAAGATGATGTGATGACGAAGTGTAGCCCGCTGAAGTTGAAAGGGATAGACGAAACCGTGTTGACGTTTGCGATCAAGGCCCATCCTGATCCTCACCCTGCCCCCCAATCGTAGACCTCTAGAAAACTCGCCAGAGCCATTCATCCGTCGCCACAGCACTCAGCAGAAAGCTTAGGGATTTTTTGTAGTGCGGGCTGCAAACCTGGACTGTGCCCTATCCAATCGTTTTACAATCTGTCCTAAAATACAGTGCCATCGCTGTCGATGGAGATGGGGGGTGAGCCGTCTCGTTTTTCTTTGGCAAGTTGCCGTCCGGCGGCCCAGGTTCCTCCTTCTAGGATTTTGACCAAGGGCAGTTCGATCGCAGTTTGATGTCGGCGCTCTCGGATGCGATCGCCAATGCGATCCAGGAGTGCGACCGTGAGGGCCCGCCATTCCACAATCACCTCCGAGCTGGGATGATGGCGATCGCTCAGAACACCGGAATGCTTAGGAACTAGCATCCCCATATCCAGGCATAGCCCGCCATTGCGATATTCAGCCAGCCCCGTTAGCGCCTCCAGCTCAGTTATCGTAAGACCCAAAGTTTGCAACGGTTCTAGCAGCGAATAGGTTAGCCATTGGGACAGCTTGTGAAACGGAACCAGTTGAGTGCCTAGACCGTGGGGCAGTTGAGCATGGGGCCACACATCGCCTAAATTAACGGACGCGATCGCCCATCGCCCCGGCCAAATCTCACTCAGTCCCTCTAAAACGGCATCAAACACCTGCTGAGCCGAGAGCGTATGATCCACCGCTTGAGTCAGCCAATAATCCACCAAATTGCCCAGGCGTGGCCGATCCCCAAACAAATCCGGTCGTTTGGGTAAGCAATGCCCCAACTGTTGTAGCAAGGATGCCCGCCCCTCAACCCCCACCAGCGAATTGCGATCGCTCACCTGAAAGGCGTTCGCCAACGTTTCTGCCGTAAACGATTGGAGTCCGAGGGCATCGGCCTGGAAGGGCTGCTGCGCATCACTGGAAAATCCGCCACTCAGAAATAAATGGAAGCTTGCGATCGCCAGTCCCTCCGATCGGGCATAGGTATCTTGGGTTTGGGGTTCGGTAAACTGCCAGCTTGGCCCGGCCCCCGCATCCAGTAACACACTGGTTATGGCTAGGTCTACCTCTGTGCGGGCCCGTTCAATCGCATCAGCGACCCCCAATTGCTGGGCTAGTTCACTGCGGCGATCGCGCCCACCCGCTTCAAAATGCCGCCAGCGGCTGTGAAATGGCACCGCCCAAGTGGGATAATTCGCTTCAATCACCTGTATTACATAGTCAGCCGTAGCATCAAGCTGGCTCAGGTCGCATCGAAAATGGGTGAGTCGATCTGCCAGGGCGCATTCAAAAAGTTGTTCACAGCGATCGCGAATGGCTTGGGGCGATCGCAAATAGCGAATGACCGCTTGCTCATTAGGGGTCGGTGCAGCCATAGAAACAGAAGTGCTAGACATGGTAGTGAATGGGCGACAGCCGCAAATGCGCCTTATCGAGTGCCATAGAGGCGATCGCCCGCATCGCCCAGCCCTGGCAAAATATAGCCATGGTCATCTAAGCGTTCATCAACGGCTGCCGTATAAATTGGCACATCAGGATGTTCATTGTGGAAATGGGCAATGCCCTCTGGTGCCGCCAGCAAACAAACAAACTTGATAGACAAAGGATTGGTATCTTTGAGGCGATCGACGGCTGCCACCGCTGAATTTCCCGTCGCCAGCATCGGGTCAACCACCAACATATCTCGCTGTTCAATATCAGTAGGCAGCTTAAAGTAGTATTCCACAGCCATCAGCGAAGATGGATCGCGGTATAACCCAATGTGCCCTACCTTTGCCGTCGGCATCAATTCCAGCATCCCATCTAGAAGACCTTGCCCAGCCCGCATAATGGAAATAATCGCCATTTTTTTCTCCGCTGCCAGCAGTGGCGCTTCCATCGTCATCATCGGAGTTTTGATGGTGGTGTGCTTGAGCGGTAGGTCATGGGTGACTTCATAGGCAAGCAGCATGGCAATCTCTTTCAAGAGTTTGCGGAAATCCTGGGTGTGGGTTTCCACTTGCCGCATCAGCGTTAATTTATGCTGCACCAGTGGGTGCGTGATGACGTGAACCTCTGCTGTCATAAATCCCGTTGTATGGTGGTAGGTATTCTGAATGGCTAACTCCTGCCCTGGTATTCCCTCAGCGGGCAGATCCAGGTTTGACCGCCATCACTACGGCGCAATTCAACTACACTACACTTCTTTTCCTGTATTCGGATAGATCGACATGGTGAATCATTCGCGGAAGCCTAAGCACATCATTCTCACCTCCCATTCTCATCATGGTGAGTCGAAAACGGTTCCGGTGCGGTGGGGAGCTGCTAACCCGAGCGATCGCGGCCCGGTCATTGCCTCTCTGCGGAGTGCGGCCCGTCGCAATGTCATTGGCACAAACTCTGGTTCCTACGGGGTTTATCGGGCATTGGCAGTAGCTAGCGGTGTCCTTGATCCGGCGCATCGAGCAGATCTCACCAATACATCGCCAGTGGTGCATGTTGGGCCGCATCCAAGTTGGGGCGATCCCACCAAAATTGTGTCGCTCGATCCCTTCGGGGCGGTAGTGGGTGATGTGTTCAGGGAGTTTGCATCTGAGGAATATGATATTCTCCCGACCATTGCCATCACGAAGGCGCATATTAACATTCCTGAACTCAAGGATGAAATTGCGGCCGGGCGCTTAAAGGTAGACGGAACGCTGCTGCAAGCGGATGGTAGTGTCGTTGTCACGAAGGCCGCGATCGATCCGGTGTGGTACTTGCCAGGGATTGCGCAGCGGCTGCAAATTGATGAGGGTGATTTACGGCGAGTGCTGTTTCAGCAGACGGGTGGGATGTTTCCGGAATTGGTCACTCGTCAGGATTTAAAGGTTTTCTTGCCGCCGATTGGTGGAACTACGGTGTACATCATCGGCGATGCAGAGACGGTTGCTGATCCCTCGGTTCCGTTGGCGGTGCGCGTCCATGATGAATGCAATGGGTCGGATGTGTTTGGTTCTGATATTTGCACCTGCCGCCCCTATCTGGTTCACGGTATTGAGGTCTGCATCCAAACGGCCCAAGAGGGCGGAGCGGGCGTGATTGTCTATTGCCGCAAAGAAGGGCGAGCGCTGGGTGAGGTGACGAAGTTCTTGGTCTACAACGCTCGTAAACGCCAGGAGGGGGGCGATCGCGCCGATGCCTATTTCCTGAGAACGGAGTGTGTAGCGGGGGTGCAGGATATGCGCTTCCAAGAGCTGATGCCGGATGTACTGCACTGGTTAGGCATTACCAAGATTGATCGCCTAGTCTCCATGAGCCAGATGAAATACAACGCTATTACCCATTCGGGCATTGAGGTGGTGAAACGGGTTCCGATTCCCGCAGAATTGGTTCCAGCCGATGCTCAAGTGGAAATTGAAGCAAAGAAAGCATCCGGCTATTATTCCGAAGATGAAGTATTGCTCAGCGACCAACTGTCGCAAATCAAAGGCCGCGATTATTCGGTCTAAGGCTGAATCTAAGGCTTAAATTGTAGGCGATCGCATGAAAGCGCAATGGTCTATCACCGAAATGTTTTATGGTGTGGTCTGTGCCCAAGCCATAGAAAACTTTGAACTGAATCCTACCGGAAGCGCCGGTTTAGCCGCCCAGCGATCGCCCGTGAGAGGGCTACGGCAGACGAATGCCATCATCAGCAACCATAGCAGTCGTTTCTTGAACTGAATACGTGACCTCGGCAACCGTACCGGGTTCGCCCAGCGGTTCCGCCCGTCCATCGTTGTAAGTGACAATAACGCCGCCTGCGTTGCCAGCAATGATGGTGATCCGCTGGTCGGCTGTCCAAGTGCGCTGGCTGCCCTCCGACAGCGTATCTTCAAATTCTGTTTCGCCATCCGCAACCACAGAAATCCAGGACGGTGAGGTGACCGTTACCTCAATCCGAACCGGCTTGTAGCTTGGCTGCGCTGGCGGTGGAGGGGGGGGCACTTCCGGCTCGGCGGGGCGGTCGTCGAGGGGAGCGATGGGCATCTGCGTACTGAGACGGGGAGAACCCGTCTGCGGCACTGATTGGTTCATGATGTGCGAGAGACCACTGATCGCCGCCATGATTAGAAAAATGTAGGCAATGTAGAGGTGCAGCGGTCGCAGTTGAGCGGCGGGCAGATCCCGCCATGATGGACGAGACGGGCGCACGGTTGGATCAATCGGAAATTGAGCGGAGAGTTCATCGCCGTTCAAACCCAGTGCATCTGCATAGTGCTTCACTAAACCACGGATGTAGACTGGCTCCGGCAATGCTTTTAGGTTGCCGTCCTCGATCGCAATTAACAAATTGCGACGGATCAAGGTGGTGGTATTAATTTGTTCGAGGGTCAGCGAGGCATCTAGGCGCGTTTGCCGCAGGTATTGACCAATTTCGGCAAGCTGTTCAACCTGTTGACCGTTGAGATGAGAGCCATGTCTACTCATAGTGCGTACCCTTGACATCGACTAGACTACCCTTTGCAAATGTGTGATGGCTCGGAAGATGTCGGCTAGTTTGTCTGAAAACGGGAGTGAAGTGAATGCAGTTCATGCGGGGTCAGCGGTCGGTATTGTCCGGCAGCAAGGGTCTCAAGCGCGATCGCCCCAATTGAGATTCGGTGAAGCGCTGTCACTGGATGCCCTAGCTGCTCAGCGATTCGACGAATTTGCCGATTGCGCCCTTCCTTGAGGATAATCTCAAGTTGAGTAGCCGAGGAATGGCGACAGCAGCCTAGAACGTTGACAGCGGCCGGACGAGTTCGCCGTCCTGATAGTACAACGCCATCTCTCCATTTTTGAAGTAGGTGTTCGGTCGGATTTCCCTTCACCCAGACTTGATACGTTTTTGGAATGGAATGGCGGGGATGGGTTAGCGTAAAGGTCAGTTGCCCATCATTTGTTAAAAGTAGCGCTCCCGTTGAGTCGGCATCGAGCCGGCCTACGGGATGCAGCCCTGTGCCTTGGGCAAGATGATGCGGCAAGTAGTCTAAAACAGTGGGACGACTCCAGGGATCATGACAGGTCGTGACAATGCCAATAGGTTTATGAAATAAAAGATAGAGCAGGTCGGGGCGTTGTTCAGGACGCAGGGGGCGGCCATCCACTTCGATGCGATCGCAGCTTGGATCGGCAACTTGCCCCAACTGAGCAACCTGACCGTTGAGCCGAATGCGCCTGTCCCGAATCATTTGCTCTGCTTGCCGACGGGAGGCAATGCCCCACTGTGACAGCAGTTTTTGAACCCGTTCAGCCATAAACCCCAATACTGTCAGCGGCTCGGATGTCAGGATTGATGATGCAACCGTGTAGCGCTGATTTTACCTTAATTCATATACAAATATTACAAGAATCGCTGGATGCGCCGTAAGCTATCTTGCGTAAATCTCATGAATCGTTGGCGAGTGATGCCATTTGTTACAGTCCATCATGAACGCTTTAATCCAGCCCATGCAGCGGACGCTGTTGGTTCCTACGGAAGCGGTGCGGGCTGGGGTAGGCGAAGGCGAAGCCAAGCACCGCCGGTTTCTGGATGATTGTGGGCGCTCACCTCGCCGCCGTGGGCGTTCACAATTTGCTGGACGATCGCCAACCCAATGCCGCTGCCACTGGAATGGCTGATTTGACTGGGGGTTGAATCAGAGCGATCGCCAGTGGGGCTGCTGTGGCTGTTGGTGCGACTTCGGGAGGGATCAGCCCGATAAAACCGTTCAAATACATGGGCGATCGCCGCTTCTGGAAATCCCGTACCCGCATCAATAATATCCAGCACCACATCGGTTGACTGCGGGGATCGCGGGGATCGCTTTGTAGCCGTCGAGGTATCGTCAGACGGGTAGATTGCAGATTGAGTCTGCAAATCCACTCGAATCATGGCCTTGGGCAGGCTGTATTTAATACTGTTGTCGAGGAGGTTAATCAGCACTCGATACATCCGAGCTTCGTCGAGTTCTATTAGAAGGCAGTCCGGGCCGTTATATTGCAGGTTTAGCTGTTTCTGGCGGGCTAACGGTTCTAGACTTTGCCAAGCGGAATGCACCAGTGCTGGCAAATCAACGGGCTTCAGCTTGAGATAGTTGGGCGATCGCCGTTCAAGATGGTTGAGATCCAGCAGATCCTGAACCAGGTTGCTCAGGCGAATCGTTTCATTGATTAGCCGATCTGTCCAGCTTTGCATCGGGGGCGACAGGCGGTTGTGCAACGTTTCAGCAACAAGACGAATAGATGTCAGGGGCGTTTTAAGCTCATGGGCAACGTCTGAAATCCAGCGATCGCGCTGTTGGCGGAGTGTCACGGCTTCTTGACGGTTTTCTAAAAATACGCCAACCTGGCGATCGCGTAGGGGAATTCCATAGCCTCGCAATGCGCAAGGGGCATCCTGAGACACTGCATTCATGTCAGCGCACACGGGATAAAACATCCAGCTAGCGCAGCGAGGCGCGTCTGCCATCCGGGTTTGGTCGATCAGCTCATCAAGCTCGTAAGAGCGCACCAGCTCTAGCAAAAGCCGAGGTGGAATGGGAACCCCATCTGGGATATTGAGCAACTGTTGAGCGGCCGGATTGGCCCAAACTAGGCGGTTTTCATCATCCACATGCAAATACCCAACCGGAGCTGTATTGATGATGCGGCGAAAGGTTTCGAGTTCTTCGACGTGCTGCCGCAGTTCTTCCTGTTGGTAGGCAATGGCGATTGATAAGTTAGAGGCGATGGAAAAGGGCGCACTGGCCATTTCGGCTTTTTGGATACTGGAGAGGGCAGCCGTTAACTTGGCGCGATCGCGCGATCGCTGATAAACCATCAGCAACAGACCGACCGCCAATCCCAGAATAAATCCGATGATGCTCACTACTGGTGCCCATGTCGCTAATCCTGCGATCGCCCATTATCGCAGGCGATCGCCAAAACTGCCTTTATCTACACTATCAACAGTTTTTGGCAAAATCACCACGACTCAAGGAATCGTTCCCCAGAAATAGTGGAGGCTACGGTTAAAGAGGTCTGAACGATGCATGAGACGCCTGGATCAGTCAGGCTTAGCCAGCCAACCGGGATCAAACGTTAGGCGATCGCCCTACCCAAAGCGATACCCAAAGCCTCGCACCGTCAGCAAATATTCAGGATTACTCGGATTCGTTTCCAGCTTTTCTCTGAGCCATCGAATGTGGACATCCACGGTTTTGCTATCGCCCATGAAATCAGGCCCCCAGACACGCTCAATCAACTGCTCCCGTGACCAGACCCGGCGAGGATTGCTGATGAACAGTTCTAAAATGCGAAATTCCTTGGGGGATAGATTGACCTCATTGCCGCGAATCGTCACTCGGCATTCCTGCGGATAAAGCGTAATGTCTTGAAACGTTAACACTGGGGACTGAGCTTCAGGCTGGCTATTGCGGTGGCGGCGCAGCAATGCCCGACATCGAGCAATCAACTCTCTCATGCCGAACGGTTTGGTGAGGTAATCATCGGCTCCCACTTCCAAGCCAACAACGCGATCGGTTTCGCTACCTTTCGCACTCAGCATCAAAATCGGGACGCTGTTGCCTTCGTGCCGAATCAACCGACACAAATCCAGCCCGTTGACGGACGGCAACATCAAATCTAGGATAACCAGATCAACAGGAGCGAGTTCGTTTTCCAGGTTACGGCTATGGTTGCACGTCAGATCCATCGCTGTACGACCATCTTCGGCTGTGAGGACGTCGTATCCCTCTTCTGAAAGTGCAAGTGCGATCGTTTCACGGATGAGTTCTTCATCTTCGACAACCAAAACCCGTCCAAGACGGATATCTTGAGGTGCTTTTCTGACATCTAGGGTCAGCATCTGAGTCGCCCTATGGTGAGGTTTACGGTAATTCAGCCTGATCGTATCAAACTCTTGACACAGTTTTCCGACTCTTTTAGGGAATGTCTACGGTCTGACTGTAATTATCGCTACAAAATCTCTCCACCATTCAAGCTACCCATTACGCAGATCTCGCTGAAACCCGCATTCCTTGGTTCAAAACGAGGATTCTGAGTAACCCTTAGAAAGGTTGTGAGGCAAAAGGTCTGGCGACTTTTGCGTAATGCATAGACCATTCAAGAACGTCATAAACGCTATGGAGTAACGCCTCTTTTCAGGGTAGGCACAAGACGGCGCAGTCCGTTTCAGCACTTGTTGCTTTTGATACAAAAATCTATGAACTGCCGCTGCGACCTGTAGCCCAGGATGTCATAATCGATAAACCCATGACTCAACAGCGGACGCTGTACTCAGGATTGCTTCAGGGTTACTCAAGCTTGGATGGCTTCAAGAAAAGGCTTTTTGCAATCCACTCATGACGCTAACGCCCTTAGATTTCTGGACTTATCCCCGTTTCTGCTGGTCTTCACCCCGTTAATGAACGAATCAGAGGTTCAGTAGCTTCTGCGTAGCGGATCGGTTTGGGAGCAGAGAGTGGGGGATGGGGATCACAGCTATGAGATGCACCCGCTGCTCAGGCGCTGGTTTTAGCGGAGAATGCTGCAATAATTTTTAACATGATAGGCAGAAATCTTTAGAATAGTGAGTAACGCGGGGCAGTCAGCGATAGCTGGTAACGTAGGAACCAAATTTGTAGCGATTGGGTGGTGCGATCGCAATTGCTCTTTTAGCCGAGTCAATCAAGCCGAGTCAATCAAGCCGAGTCAATCCAATTGACCAAGATTCATCACTCAAGGCAGATTGGCGCTATGGACTTAGCCCATCCTGCTACCCGTTATTAAGTTGGCAATGTGCCGCGATGCGTTGTCGGGTCTGCGAAAGGAGAGTAGCCTGCCTGTGTTCAAAAAGTTTACCCAAGACCTCAAAAACGACTTAATTGCAGGGCTGCTGGTCATCATTCCGCTGGCCACTACGATCTGGCTGACGGTGACGGTAGCGGTATGGGTCTTCAATTTCCTCACTCGAATTCCGAAGCAGATCAATCCCTTCAATGATCTCAATCCGTTCATCGGAAACTTATTGAATTTATCTACTGGCCTGGCGGTGCCGCTGCTTTTCATCTTGGTCATTGGTTTGATGGCGCGGAACATTGCCGGGCAATGGTTGCTAGATGTGGGCGAGCGCGTTCTGCAAGGGATTCCGCTGGCGGGTTCTGTTTATAAGACCCTTAAGCAATTATTGGAGACCATTCTGCGGGATTCTAGCGATAAGTTTCGCCGAGTGGTGTTGGTGGAATATCCCCGTAAGGGAATGTGGGCGATCGCCTTTGTGACGGGAACGGTGTCGGATGTGCATCCGAAGCTGCAAGGGCCAATGCTAAGCGTGTTCATTCCAACAACGCCCAACCCAACAACGGGATGGTATGCACTGGTGCCAGAAAATGAAGTCATTAGCTTGTCGATGTCTACTGAAGATGCGTTCAAGGTTCTAATTTCGGTTGGGATTGTTGGACCGAGTATGTCGGGGCAGGCGTTAGGGCAGGCGGCGGGAACGCTGGGAACGGGTCAGCCCTTGAGCGATCGCTTCCCAGAGTCACCGATGCAGTCCATGACTGACATTAAGCAGGCTTATTCCATGGTTCCGGCGGAGGAAGATTAGCGCGGTGGTTGGTGCATCCTATCGCCAATCCCGCCGATGAGTCTTTAGAATTAAGGTTGCATTCATGGCAACCTTTCGATGGAGACTGGGTCAACAGGCTTAAATCTTGGTATCCCTCCATTGGTAATGACTTTGGGTGATGTGGATAATGCCCATACCGCCAGAAATTCTTGCACAGATACCATTACCCAATCTCGACGGGTTGCAGTAGAGTGCGATCGCTGGGAATGCAGCATGGTGACTAATTATGGTTCAGTCTTGGATTGATCACGTTTCTCCACAGGTGTCTCGAACGGTGCGATCGGCACTGAGACAGCCAACAATGGTCGCTGCGATCGCATCGGTAGCGGTGCATGGGGCGCTGTGGATGGTCTTGCCGATGCTGCCTTCAGCAGCAGCCCGCAATGAGGAATTAGACATCCCCGAACCAGTCGGCATGGTGGAGTTGACACCAGCCGATATGAGCCGCCTACCCGATTTTTCGGAGCCACGGTTGCCCGATCTGCCGCCTATATCGGACTTGCCCAATGCTGCCTTGCCCAATACCAACTCGCTGGAGTATGAAGACGGGGAGTGGTATTCGTTAGATAATGATGACCTCTCTAGCTACGACTGGTACACCAACGTCCCCTCCGTGCCAGGCAATCCTTACGACTATAGCGATCGCAACAATAATTCCGCCGGAACGCGCACGACCCAATCCACCCGATCTTCAACGAACATCGAAACCACTCAAGATGAAGACTCTGAGCGAACCACGGCTGAAGCAACGGATGACCCGGTCACTGAGCCGATCGCAACCGACTACACCGGGGATGTGACCGATTTGCCAGACCTGAATCCGGGTGATCCGTCTACTGCAACGACCGGTAATGCGTCTCAGTCAGAGGAGACAGGAGACAACGGGCAAATTGCTACGGCTCCCACGAATCTGGCTGATGAAGCCCGTGATCGTGAGCTAACCCGCGAACAACTCCTCACCTATTCCGCCGTAGGCACGACCCAAGACTACTTTTTGACAGAGTCCTCACCTCAATTTATTTCAGCTTGGATTCCGGAATTGGAAGCGCGAGGGGCGGAGGAAAATTTGCCGTTGAACCGTGACTGGATTGAACTGCGAGTTGAGGCTCCACCCACGGCTTGTTTGATTGACCCGGAACAATTGGATCAGACAGACGGCCCATGGGCGACGACCTATGGCGTCATTATTGATGCATCTGGCGAATTGGTTGAGGGAACAATGTCGGTAGATGACGAAACAGCGATTGGCAACCCTGAAACAGTCTGGCGTTCGGGATTCCCGCTATTGGATCAGGCGGGTCGAGAGGCGGTGTTGAACTATGAGTTTGAGGCAACGGGCGAAGCGCAGATGTATTTTGTGCGCACCACATTTGACTTCAACCCTGAACGCTGTCAAGAGTTGGCCAATCCTGAAGAGGAAGAGGAAGGGGCGATCGCCGATGAATCGGGTGATGAATCGGGTAATGAATCGGGCAGTGAAGCCGGTGAACCCACCACGGACGACACCTCAGACCCTACTAACGAATCGAGCGATCCGTCTGATGCAGAGGCGTCTCCGTCCGGCAGCGCCACGGATCTGATGCCAACGGGAGAGGACACCGACAGCGCCGAATAATCCCGTTTAGGGTTGCGCTGGCTCAGGATCATCGGCGGGCTGCTGCGGATGGAAATAGTCGTACACCTGCTGGGCTAGTTTGGGGCCGATGCCCGGAACCTCAGCAATTTGATCGGGACTGGCTTCCCGCAAATAATCAATGGAACGAAAATGAGCCAATAACTGTTTTTGACGATGGTGGCCCAGTCCAGCAATGTCTTCAAGGCGCGATCGCCGCATGCGATCGCTGCGTTTTTTGCGATGGAAGCTGACCGCAAACCGGTGGGCTTCGTCCCGTAATCGCCGCAGCAGTTGCACCCCCGGCTGTTCCGAGTCAGTTTTTAGCGACACCGATTCACCCGGCAGAAAAATTTCTTCCCGCTGTTTGGCCAAGCTGACCACGCGCACCTCTTCCAGCAAGTTCATATCGCGCAGGACGGCCACCACCGCCGAGAGTTGCCCCTTGCCGCCGTCAATCATGACTAAATCGGGAAAATCGCTGTCTTTGTTGGATTGTCCGGGGAGATGGGGAGCCGTTGGGGCAGTGGCTTTGGGCGCGATCGCCTCGGTAGCTTCAGAGGATTGCCCATATCGCCGAAACCGCCGCCGAATCACTTCCGCCATGCTGGCAAAGTCATCGGAATGCCCCGCCCGCACAGTAGGCGACTTAATTTTGTAATGTCGATAGTGCTGCTTGGCGGGTAGCCCATCCACAAACACCACCTGCGAAGCCACCGCATCCGACCCTTGAATGTGGGAAATATCGTAGCCTTCGATGCGGTGGGGCAGGTCAGGCAAGTCCAGCAGGTCGGCTAAGTCCAGCATGGCTTGATTATTGCGATCGGCGAAGCGCTGGGTGCGGGCCAGTTCATATCCGGCATTGCGCTCCACCATGTCGATCAGTTCAGCTTTGGTTTGGCGCTGGGGCACAACGATCGCAACTTTACGACCGCGCCGCGTGGAAAGAAACTCAGACAGCATCTCATCATCGGGAATCTCATGCTGCACCAAAATTTCCGAAGGGATTTCCACATCCTCAACGCTTTGGTAATGCTCTTCCAGCACCCGCTGCAAAATGGCTCCGGGCGTTCCCGACTGCGCATCGGCCACAAACCCTAACCGCCCCACCAAGCGCCCAGCGCGAATTTGGAACAGTTGCACACAAGCGTGTTGATCATCCGCCATGAGGGCGATCGCATCTCGCGATACCGTATCATCTGGCAACGACACCTTTTGTTCAGCGCCTAGCGACTGCAAACCCCGAATCTGATCCCGCAGTCGCGCCGCGTGTTCAAAGTTGAGTAATTCGGCGGCTTGTTCCATTTGCTGCGCCAAAATGTCTTCCAGTTCCGTTGTGCGCCCCTGAAAAATCATCGCCACCTTTTTCATCGTTTTGCGATAATCGTCAGCAGTGATGAGTGATTGACAGACCCCCGGACAGCGGCCAATGTCGTAATTTAAGCAGGGGCGGTCTTTGAACAAGGGGCGAGGGCGTTGGCGCAGCGGAAATAAGCGCTTCACCAACCGCAGCGTACTCCGCAAGACATGAACATCCACGTAGGGGCCGTAGTAGCGATCGCGCTCTTTGCCCTTGCGGCGTTTGCGAGTAATGAAAATGCGGGGATAGTCTTCTGACCAAGTGATACAGAGGTAGGGATATTTTTTGTCATCTTTCAGCAACACGTTGAAGTGCGGTTGGTGCTGCTTGATTAAATTGGCTTCCAGGGCCAGGGCTTCGGCTTCGGTATCGGTGACAATGATTTCAATCTCCGCTACCTGCATCACCATGAGGCTAATGCGCGGATTCAGGTCATGGCGATCGCGAAAATAGGAACGCACCCGCGATCGCAGCTTTTTTGACTTGCCGATGTAGAGAATATTGTCATTGGCATCCCGCATGAAATAAACGCCGGGAGCCAGCGGCAATTCCTTCAGCCGGGCGTCCAAGCGTTCGGGGTCTTTCAATAAAGTAGGAGTCTTGGAACCAATAGCCACAATACAGTTAGGGGTTGAGGGCAGACGATGCAAAGCCGGATAGTGCAACGTTTTCTATTCCATAGCATAGCGAGAAAGGAGAGGGGCGTTCCGCTGGCAGATGTGCGTAGACTCAAAGGTTTGCTTAATAAATGACAGGGCGATCGCCCCTGCTCGTAAAATTGGTTACGGCGATCGCCCATTGATACATCTGACGGCTCCCTAGCGGATCATTAACTGGCTCATCACCTGATCTCGGACTAATGTCCTGCACCATTGCTCTATCGGTCAGACTAACGCTCCTTGCGATCGTCATAGTTGACAACCTTTATCTGGATAAACCATGACTCAAGCTTCTCCGAATGTGCGTGTGTTGATTGTGGAAGATGACCCGATGATGCAGCTTGGGCTAGAGCAGTCCTTGGCGCAGCGAACTCACATGACGGTTGTTGGTCGGGCTGAAGATGGCTATAGTGCGATCGAACTGGCCAAGTCGCTACAGCCCGACATCGTGGTCATGGATATTGGTCTGCCTCGGTTGGATGGCATTGCCGCCACGCAGCAAATCAAAGCAGCATTGCCCGATACCCGTGTTGTGATGCTGACCTCCCATACCTCTGAGTCGGAGGTGATTGGCGCACTGTCCAGCGGGGCAGATGCCTACTGCGTCAAAGGCACCAGCGTTGAACGGTTGTTGGCAGCGATCGCAGCGGCAGAGGAAGGAGCCAGCTATCTCGATCCCCAGGTCGCCCGCATCGTCATGGATCACCTCAAACCGCCCTCCCCAGTAGAAGCTGGGTTAATCGGGCAACTGTCGCAGCGTGAGTTAGAAGTCTTGCACCTGATGGTTCAAGGCAAAAGTAATCCCGAAATTGCAGGCGAACTTTACCTCAGCCCCAACACGGTGAAAACCCATGTGCGCGGCATCATGAACAAGTTAGCCGTGGACGATCGCGTTCAGGCGGCGGTAGTGGCGTTGCGGGCCGGGTTGGTACAATAGGCGGCTTAGGAAATTTTGTGAGCGAATGGGCTACGCATGGACTCACCGGGCTTTCAACCCATTGCAATGGGTTTCCCAACCTATCCCGCCATTAATTCGCGGGCGGATGTGGATGGCAAATACTTTTCCAAGAATCACCTTACCGACTCCCCAACACGTACAAACTCAGCATTGTCGCCCCATTCCACAGGCTGTGCAGCAGCATCGGAGCGAGAAGGTTGCGCGATCGCGTATAGACTACACCGAGAATGCAGCCCAGCACAGTCAGCGGCAGCACTTCCGACAGGCTGAGGTGAGCCACCGCAAAGATAAAACCGCTCACGGCGATCGCCCCCCAAACCGGAAAATAGCGGGTAAGCGAGGATAGCAAAAAGCCGCGAAACAGCGTCTCTTCAAAAATCGGCGCTGCCACTGCCGCCGTAAAAAAGAAAATGCCAAGAGAGACCGGATCGCCCTCCTCCAGCACAATTTGCAACAGCGGATTGCTGCCGCCCTGTCCTTGCCAAAGCTGCTGATTCAAAATGGAGACAATAATCATCAGCGGCAGCGCCACCACATAGCCGCCTAATCCCCACGCAAACCAGCGATCGCTCAATTTGAGGCGAAACCAATCTTTGGGCAGCGGCAGATAGGAGCGAATCGACAGATACAGCACCAGCAGCCCCATCGCCGACATGGACAAATAATAAGTAAGGGTATAAAAAGCGCGGGCACGATTGCCAAAGGCAGAAAAGTTAAACCCAATCAGCCCCAGCAGCAGCGGAATAATCAGTTGACCGACCAAGAAAAAGCCGACAATTAGCACTTGCCAGACAATTTCCCAATTCCACGGCGTTTCCCAGGCGAGTCCGGCATTGTGGGCTAGAACGGCTTCAGACCCTTTGATGAACTGTTGCACAATCAGAAATACCAGAATGCCAATTCCAGCCAGGGAGCCAATGACGGGCATGACACCCACAATCGCCAGCTTCACCAACGTTTTTTGAGCGATCGCCTGCTGTTGGGTTTGCAGCGCAGCGAGGGCATCCGCTCGCTCTTGCAGCGTGTAAAGCCGAGAAAGAGATTGATACCGGAACCAGCCATCCAGGTTATTTTGAATCTGCTGTTCAGCATCCGGCAAAAGGCGCGGCGGCTCAGCCCATAGCCCCAGCAAAACGCTTGCCGATGACGCTGAGTTTGATGCCGTGCTGGTCAGCGTTCCGTCGGGCGGGGCGATTGATTCCCAAGTGTCACGGGCAGCAGATACATTTTCCTGTTTGGCATACAGCAGTCCGATGCGCAAATCTAGCTTAGTGATGAGTGAGGCTTGTTCATCAATCACCGACTGCAACCGCTGGAATTCTGGGGAGGGGACGGTCGGCGCTGTCAGAGAATTGCCGTCTGCGGGAGAATTGCCAGCCGATTGGCGATCGCGGAACGTTTGTAAGGTAGACTCAGCCGAGTTCCGCACGTCTTGATATTGAGACAGAGCCGTTTTCAGCGGATCATCACCAACCAGCACGCTGCGTACTGGAGGCGATGTTGCTGCCTCAGCCGGAACAGTTAGCTCAGTGGCATTCAGCAATAAATCTGTCTGATAAAGCTGAAGTCGGCTGGTAATTTGCGGCTCGTTCCAACTGGCCAGCAGCGAACTGACGACTCGCAGCACAATCAAAACGGTCAAAACGCCGAGAATCAATGGTCTTAGCGGAAGTGAGCGTGGTTTGGTCATTCTCTCTCCCTGGGGTTTCATCATCCGAGCAGGTGGGGCTTGCTAGTGCGATCGCTTCTTATTCCCAAAATTCGCACTGATCCGCATTATCTCACTGTTCGATCCGGGTTGGGGATCTCACGATCGCCCCCCTGCCGTCCACAACCGAGATCCGTCTGGGAAAGAACCGACGAGAGAACCGAAGGAAGGGAACAGGGAACGGTAGAATTTTTAGGGATCGCTTCACAGTTGACCGACGACTGCAAACTGACGGCTGCCCCAGCGGACAGATAGATTGGCGATCGCGGCGAACAGGCTGGGCAGCCCTGAGTCAGTCCTGTATCTAATCGGCATACAGCAGTCATTAGACAACAGCCACTAGACAACAGTCACTAGACAAAAATGGAGGACAGACCCCTGAATACTCGCGTCATTATCGTGCGCCACGGCGAAAGCACCTACAACGTTTTGCGGAAAATTCAGGGACAGTGTGACGAGTCTTCCCTGACCGATCGCGGGCAGGAGGGAGCGCGGCAAGTGGGCCAGGCCCTCAGCGGTCTTGCCTTCGATGCGGCGTATTGTAGTCCCCTCAAACGGGCCAAACAAACGGCCGAATTAATTTTAGAAACGCTGTCGGCGGAGCAATCCGTGCCAACGTTGCAAACGAGCGATCGCATCAAAGAGCTAAACCTATTGGAATGGGAGGGGATGACCTTTGAGGAGGTGGAAAAACAGTTCCCCGAAAAAGCCTATCAATGGCGGCATTCACCCCACTCGCTGCAAATGCAGACCCCCACACCAGAGGGCCCGCGCACCTATTTCCCCGTACTGGATTTATTTGAACAAGCCACCCAGTTTTGGCAAGAAATACTGCCTAACCATGCCGGGCAAACCGTATTAGTTGTGGCCCACAGCGGCATCAATCGGGTGTTGATTGCCACCGCCATGGGAATGCAGCCCCCTCACTATCGCCAGATGTATCAGTCTAACTGCGGTATCAGCGTGCTGAATTTTCCATCTGGATGGGGCACGCCCGCCCAACTGGAATCGATGAACCTGACATCGCACCTGGGCGAACCTGTGCCCAAACGCCGCAACGGGCAGGGTGGGCTGCGGCTGTTGCTAGTGCGCCATGGCGAAACCGACTGGAACCGGGACAAGCGGTTTCAAGGACAAATTGACGTGCCGCTCAATTCAACCGGGTATGTCCAGGCCGCCGCAGCGGCAGATTTTTTGAAAGAGGTGCCCCTCACCCGTGCGATTACTAGCCCCCTGCTACGCCCCAAACAAACCGCTGAGGAAATTCTCAAGCTGCATCCAGGCATTGAACTGGAATGTGTGGACGGGCTGAAGGAAATTAGCCACGGACTCTGGGAGGGCAAGCTAGAGTCGGAAATCGAACTGGATTATGCGGCTGAGCTGAAGGACTGGAAGGTGGCTCCCGAAACGGTGCAAATGCCGGACGGCGAGAATTTGCAGGATGTGTGGACGCGATCGGCGGCGGCATGGGATGCGATCGCCCAATCCACGCCGGTGGCGGATGCTGATAGTCCTCTTCCGACGGTGTTGGTTGTGGCTCACGATGCCGTCAACAAAGCCATTCTTTGCCACATCATGGGCTGGGGCCCAGAGCAGTTTTGGCGGTTTAAGCAGGGCAACGGCGCTGTCAGCGTGATTGACTATCCCGATGGAGCCAACCAAACGCCGATGCTGCGGGCAATGAATATCACCACGGGCGGCGGAGTGCTAGACAAAACGGCCGCCGGAGCGCTGTAATCCGCACTTGTCAACGAATCTCTGTGGTATCGGCCGACATTAATCCAGCGGATTCATAGAGCCGCCGCAGTAGCGCCATAATTTTTTCGCCGTATTCCGGATCGGCCGACCAGCGACCGCTGAGTTGGCCGATTAGCGGCGCAATGCCACGGGTGACAAAATCAAAACGCGGATCGACCTGTTCATAGACCAAGGGTTCGCGGCTGGCGTAAGCTTTTAGATGCTGAATGTGGGCCCGCACGCCAATGCGCTGGCTGGGAAAGGTGGCGGCGGCTTCGCTGGCGGCGGCGCTGGCCAATCCGGCAAAGTTGAACTGTTCCCGCAGCACTTCTCCTTCAAATCGCAGAAAGTTGGTTTCGAGGCACATTTGGGCAAAGGCGATGTCGTAGTTCACACCCTCAACGCTGCCTTCCTCTCGATACAGTTTGGGCAGGTCGGCAAAGAATTCGATCGCATCTTCGTTATTGGTCTTAAGGAACATGAACAACTGCATTTCGCGGGTGTTGCCATGTCCCATAATTTGGTCAATGCGACCGGGACAAATGGCTAGTTGAGATTGCAGCAACACCGTTCGGGTCTCTTTATCCCAGCCCACGGAAATATTGAAATCTCGCAGTTCGATCGCCTTTAAGTAAACAATATTGTGATACTGAATGCGCCGTACATCGGGAGCAGATGAGAGGTCAATGCCCAGTTGATCAACCAACGCAATCGGAATGTATGAGTTACCATTCACCAAAATGCCGCGATCGCCATACAGCCCCCCGTTCAGGCGAATATCAATGAGCGGGTAGGTCAAATCTGTCGGCGCGTTAGTCGTCACCGCCCGGCTCCAAGATGCCAGACCATCGGCGATGCCCAACGCCATATCCTGGCGGCGATTTTGCAAGACATTCAAATCTTCAGGATTGGTGAGGAACCCCACCTCCATCAGCAGTGAGGGTAGCACCACCCAGCGGCAAAAGGCTAAGCGCCCTACTGCGGTGGTTGTATCCGGTCGTGCGCCCCGGCTAGGATACCCAGGAATGCGCCGCAGCAAGGCAAATAGCACTAGCTCAGCATGGTTGCGCCGTTCTTGGTTGTTGGCGATGTGATACACCCCAGCACCCCGCACCTCTGAGTTGGTGTAAGCATCGGCATGGATTTCGATCGCCACGTCCCCAAATCGCCCGCGAGCGTTGATCCAGTCAATGGACTGCACCAGCCCCAGGTCATCCGGAACGGCTAGCACTTCAAACCCCCGCGATCGCAATTCTGTCACCACCAAGTCCCGAATTTGGATCATTTCTTGGGCTTCAGTGGTGTCGCCGATCACAATGCCAGGGTCGAACCGTCCGTTTTCCGTCCCACCATGACCGGCAGAGATAAAAATACGTCCCATAATGTCCTCTGTGGTTCTAGCTAACGAATTGGCGGGAGCAGAGTGATTACCGCGCCGGTGCGATCGCCTACCTGTAGCGATCGCTGCAAGTGCCCATAAGCTTACTACCATACCCACCGATTCGGCCAAGGCGCATCAGAATTGAGTAAAGTCTTGCCAAACATCGTCGGGGCGCGCAATTATTCCTCCGCAGACATTGCTCCTCCGCAGACATTGCTCCTCCGCAGGGTCAGTCGCC
>CAYSIR010000005.1:33995-39541 GCA_964431105.1 uncultured Leptolyngbya sp.
TCCTCCGCAGACATTGCTCCTCCGCAGACATTGCTCCTCCGCAGGGTCAGTCGCCATGTTGTTTAGAACATGGGATTTTTGCTCAGCGCCACAGCAAAACCGGCACTCAACGCCTCCCCCTTGCCTACCTGCTGCAAACTTTCGTAGGATAACGCTTAGGGTAACGCTACATTTAGAGCCACCCACCCAACTTTGCCCAAGGTTTTGCCCTACAGATAGCTTTAATGGCGGCGATCGCCCTTTTTAGTATTGAAGAGTTAATACACCTGATCTGAATCTCAGGTTAGGATAAAGCGATCCGGATCGTTGAGTGGGGCTGGGCAACCCGTCGCGATCGAGTCACTCACAGTTGAGTCACCATGGACATTCCTCGCCTGCATCCCGATACCGTCGAACAAGTTAAACAGCGGGTTGACATTGTAGATGTCGTCTCCGAACACGTCGTGCTGCGGAAACGAGGCAAGGACTTTACAGGGCTGTGCCCCTTTCATGATGACAAGTCGCCGAGCTTTAGCGTCAGCCCCAGCAAACAGTTTTACTATTGCTTTGGCTGCGGGGCGGGCGGCAGCGCCATTACGTTTTTGATGGAACTGGGGAAGCGCTCCTTTGGTGATGTGGTGATGGATTTGGCCAATCGCTACCAGGTTCCAGTTAAAACCCTCGAACCCGAACAGCGACAGGCTCTCCAGCGGCAGCTTTCCCTGCGCGAACAGCTTTATGAAATTGTGGCACTGACAGCGCGATTTTATGAGCACGCGCTCCAGCAGCCTCAAGGGGCAGATGCACTCGACTACCTCAAGACTAAGCGAGGATTGGATGAGCGCACTATTCAAACCTTTCAACTGGGCTATGCGCCCGGCGGCTGGCAAACGCTCTATAGCTACCTCGTTGACCATAAGCGCTATCCGGCCGAGTTGATTGAGCAAGCCGGACTGATTATCAAACGGCAGGAAAAAGATGGCTATTACGATCGCTTCCGCGATCGCCTCATGATTCCCATCCACGATACTCAAGGGCGGGTGATTGGCTTTGGGGGGCGGGCCCTCGGCGATGCCCAACCCAAATATCTCAATTCGCCGGAAACAGAATTATTCGACAAAGGTAAGACGCTATTTGCCCTAGACAAGGCACGGGCAGCGATCGCCAAACAGGATCAAGCCGTGGTGGTGGAGGGCTATTTTGATGTGATTGCGCTTCATGCAGCGGGTATTACCCATGTGGTCGCATCCCTAGGGACGGCGCTGAGTGTCGCCCAAGTACGGCAGCTATTGCGCTATACCGAATCAAAACAGGTTGTGCTGAACTTTGATGCTGATGCAGCCGGAACCCAGGCCGCTCAGCGGGCGATCGGGGAAGTGACTGACCTAGCCTATCGCGGCGATGTGCAGCTCCGCATCCTCAATATTCCCAACGGCAAAGATCCCGATGAGTATCTCCAGCACCAGTCCGCTGAAGGTTATCGGCAGCTCCTCACCGATGCACCGCTCTGGCTAGATTGGCAATTGCAGCAGGCGCTCATCGGGCGCAACCTCAATCAAGCCGATCAGTTTCAGCAGGCGACGCAAACGATGGTGAAATTGCTGGGGCAGTTGCCCAGTGCAGCGTTGCGCACTCACTATATCCATCGCTGTGCGGAATTGCTGAGCCAGGGCGATGGACGGATGACGGTGCGGCTGGAGTCAGACTTGCGAACCCAGGTGCGAGGGCAGCGCTGGCATGGTCGATCGCGCAAGTGGCAGCGGCCGGGCGATCGCACCCTCATTTATGAGTCAGAAGCGCAGCTATTGCGGCTGTACCTCCATGTCCCTGAAGAGCGATCGCTGATTTTGCGCACCATAGATGAGCGGGATGTAGACTTCACGCTCACCTATCATCGCCAACTATGGCGAACGATTCTACAGTTGCAGGCTCAGCCCGTCGAAACGGATGTGAACCTGCTCAAGCGGGTGCAAGATTATTATGGCGATGACCCAGAACGGCTCCAGTATCTTCAGCCGCTGTTTCAACTCGATGAACTGAGCGATCGCGATATTCGGCGCGGGCCGCTAGTGGTCAGAAGTGCGATCGCCTGCATGGAGCAACTGATTTGTGAAAAGCAATTCCGCCATCTAAACGCCATCTGGCAGCAAATTGACTGCCAAAAAGAACCCGATCGCGCCTACGAATGCCAGAAAGGTATCTACGCCACAAAGCGCCGCATCCGGGAACTTCAGGAAGAGCAGCGCTGTGTGCGGTTTGAAGATTTAGCCACTATGCCGTGGCTGAGCGATTATCCCGATCTAATGGCTCCAAGCTAATGGCTCTCGTCAGGGAAAACGGCAACTTAGCTGCATCCCAGACTTTCACGGGTATCTCGCCCAGTCGTCGGGTTGGTGCCAGTAGCCACCTCACAAAGCTGCTCTTGCACATCGTTCCGCAGCAGCACATCAGTGAAATCGGCTCCATCAATGATGGCGCGATCGAATTTAGTATTGAATGCAAACGCTCCTTCCAGTACCGCATTTTTGAGGTTAGCGCGGACGAGGCGAGCAGTGTCGAGGGTGGCGTAGCTGAGGTTTGCTCCCTCTAAATTAACGCTCTCTAAATTTGCCCCAAAAAAGCTGACTCCCTGTACATTGGTGTAGCTGAGGTCGCTATTGCGGAGGTTGGCTTTAGTAAAGCTAGAGTCGGTCAACGTTTGCTGGGAAAAGTCTGAATCGACTAAGTTTTGCTTGGTGTAATCTTCGGCCCAGGCGGGCGCGATCGCGATCGCGTTGACCCATACGAGCGCGATCGCCCACAGAATGACAGATCGCCATGAAATGGTAATCCCATGAACCCAAGGGGCAAAACAGTGTTGGAAGGGTCGGCACATTACAAACCGTCTCATACCGTTGCTCTACGCTGTATCCTGATACTACCGGAATGCGGCACAAAATGGCGGGTCGGCACTCAGATCCGTTTGGGCAATACTTAGGGTAATAATTGGGGCAATAATTGGGGTAATGGCAAGCGATCGCGCCCAATTGGGGCAGTTGGGGGAGCAGCTAGTTGCAGACTGGCTCCAACAAGACGGATGGCAAATTGTGGCGCAGCGATGGCACTGTCGCTGGGGAGAATTGGATATTGTTGGCTATGGCGATCGCCCCCGGCCAACGCTCATCTTTGTAGAGGTGAAAACCCGCAGTCCTCAGAATTGGGATGCAGACGGTCGCCTAGCAATCACACCGCAGAAGCAAGCTAAAATCATCCAAACGGCTGAACTGTTTTTATCTGAGCAGCCGCAGTGGAGCGAAGCCGATGCCCGGTTTGATGTGGCGATCGTCCAAGGCGTGCGCCGTCATCCAATAAAACAGCATCCTCGCAGAACCGTAGAGCCTCTGAACGAGAATGCTGTTAATCATTCAATCCAAAATTATTCAATCCAAAACCGATCAATCCAACCTACGATTCGACTTGGAACACCGACCCATCGAGACGACTATCGGTTAACTCTACAGGATTATATTCCCGCCGCATTTGGAGAGTTGTAGAACAGCGAAAAATTGCAAGAGCGCAAGCTTCACCTGCTTTTCAACAAAATCTGTAGATAGCCCAACCCAGAGAAGTAGAGTGCCACCCTTCGCTAGGGGTTTGGTTCCCCAAGCCTTAACTGGATGGTGGAGCCATCACTGGCGGATGGTTGCCCCTTCTCTATTCCCCGTTTCTCCGACTAGCTGTCCAACAGCTAGAGCGCTACGCTGAACATTACGCACGTTTCACATTCCTGCTAGAGCGGAGTCATGGGAAAATGCCTGCTCGTTGCGGTGCTAGGCGAGGGTTTCGGGGCAGTACCCTAATCCTTGTACAAACTGACGGCGAAATTCTTCAATCTCGTGGCGATCGGGATGCCCGTGGGAAACCACTGCGACCTGATACCGGCGCATCACATCAACGGGGGATTGACCGTTCTCTAAACCCCACAGTGCCATGCGTACCCGAATGTCTGGCTCTGTAGGAATGCCGAGTTCAGATAGGAATGCTTGAAAATCTCCGTGCTGTTGGGCATCTAGGTTGCCGTCAATTTTGACTTTGACAATCCACCCATCGATTTGGTGGATGACGGTCATAAATCGGATCGGTAACCAAGAGGTGCGATGAAGGTGTTCAACCACTCTCAACACTAAACTTGCGTTAGCTAAATAGTAAAGATAGTCCATAATTTGCTGCTCTGAAGTGAGCGTCCTTTCTCCCTTACCTTTATTTTGGAAAATTATGCCCCAAATGAGTAGGGGAGAAGTCCCCGACTTACCATAGGGAAGTTCACCCAAGTTTGATAGAAATGATCGGCATTGGCGGAGTTGGCTAGATGCTTTTTAACCGATCCATCGAAGCAACACGCTATGCTGATCTGCGAGACTAAACAGATACGATAGTACAGCACGCTTATGACCTCAGCCGATCGCAACCTGACTTCTCTAGAATGCCTAACGGATGCCGATCGCTCCCTCAGCGCCTATGATTATGTGCTGCCGGAGGAGCGGATTGCCCAAAATCCCGTCGTTCCTCGCGATCGCTCCCGATTGCTAGTTGTTGATTCACCTACAACCCACGCCCACCATCACTTTTATGAATTGCCGCAACTGCTGCGATCGGGTGATTTGCTGGTGTTTAACAACACCCGTGTGATACCGGCTCGGCTATATGGTCGCAAAGTCGGCGGCGCTCAGGTTGAGGTACTACTGCTAGAAGAAAAAGCATTAAACCGCTGGCTGGCGCTGGTGCGACCGGGGCGACGACTGAAACCCGGTGCAGAAATTGAGTTTGGGGCGGAGACCGCCAGCCCGACCTTGCGGGCTACGGTTCTCGAAACTGACCCGGACACCAGCGGTCGCATTATCGAATTTCATGTTCCAGAGGGGCGATCGCTGCTGTCGGTGCTGGATGAGTTTGGCGAAATCCCCCTGCCGCCCTACATTACAGAGACAACGGCAGACCCGGAGCAGTATCAAACCGTTTATGCCGATCGCCCCGGTGCGGTAGCGGCTCCAACGGCTGGGCTGCATTTTACGCCAGACGTTTTGCAAACGCTCACTCGCATCGGTGTGCAATTGCAATATTTGACGCTGCACGTCGGCGTGGGTACTTTTCGCCCGGTGGAGTCGGACAATATTGTGGAACACCAGATGCACGGCGAATGGTTAGAGGTATCGCCAGAGTTGGTTGGAGCGATCGCCCAAACCAAAGCCAAGGGTGGGCGAGTGTTTGCAATCGGCACAACAGTGGTGCGAGCCTTAGAAGGAGCCGCCGCCACGGGGCAACTGAGTCCCTTTTGTGGCAAGACTAATTTGTTTATCTATCCTGGCTATCAATGGAAGATTGTTGACGGATTGTTGACGAACTTTCATTTACCCAAATCTAGCCTGATGATGTTAGTGAGTGCGTTAATTGGTCGTCAGCGGCTGTTGGCGCTGTATGAAACGGCGATCGCAGAACACTATCGGTTTTATTCCTTCGGCGATGCCATGCTGATTTTGCCCGATGCCCGCATCGATCGCTAACACCTGTCCATCGTGTCCCATACGTTT
>CAYSIR010000006.1:0-34403 GCA_964431105.1 uncultured Leptolyngbya sp.
GCGATCGCCCTCGATTCTTCTACCTGCCTGGCTCAAGCATTGGTTGCCCAGTCCTACGGACGCGATGGGCAAGACGGGCGTGACGGGCGCGATGGGCAAGATGGAAGCAATGGCGAAAGTCGTACCTTATTTTTGGATGGTAGCCCGGTCAACCTAGATTTATCCGGAACTGACGGCAGTGATGGGCAAGACGGCAACAGCGGACAATCTGCCATTTGTGGCTTTCAACCCCGCGATCGCGCCAACATAACGGCTCCCGATGGGGGGAATGGCGGCGATGGCGGCGATGGCGGCGATGGCGGCGATGGCGGCTTTTTGACGCTGTATTACTCGGATCCCGATCACCTGCAGAATGTGTACGTGCGGGCAGAGGGGGGACGACCGGGGCGATCGGGTAGACCCGGATTTGGGGCGATCGGCTGCCAGTGTACGCGGCGGGTATGGGAAGAACGAATCTGTAGCGGCACTCCCGGAACTCCGAGCTATAGCTGCCGCACTGAGCAATATCGCTGTCAGGACGGCAGAGACGGACGCGATGGACAAATAGGTCGGGATGGTGAACCCGGGCAACTCGGACGGTTAACCCTCATCAACCAAACCAATCCGGTCTTACCCGATACCCCCAGCACCACAGTTCGCCTATCTCAATTTGCCCAGCAACCCGTTAACTTATCGAAAAACCTGTGGAATCTACGTCGCGGAGCAGCAACCCTCCTGGCTCCCGGTTCCATCATTGCCGACGAATATCGAGAATTTGCAGGACGGCTCGAACAGTCGGTGCAGTTGGATTGGCAGGTCGATCGCTCCTTATCTGAAGTGGGCAATGAATCCATTGGGTTGGAATTGCAGGACAATCGCCAAGTCAGCGTAACGGTTCCTGAAGAGGTTTGGCTGGTGGGCGACACAACTGTTGCCGAAACCATGACTACGTACACCGTGACGGAGTTAGTACGGCGCAGTGAAGCCACTCAACTTGAGATCGGCAACTTTTCGGGCAGTGGGGCAACGCTGGAATTGAGTGTGGTGGATTTGGCTGGGCGATCGGATGTGGTCAGCACCCAGTTTGAAATCGAGTATCGTTCTACCAGTGAACCATTTGGCGATCGCGGTCGCTATACCACCCGCTATGAGGGGCCGGTTCCAGCAGCGGCGGTCACGCAATCTTTTAATCGCTTCACTATTGACTTATCTCAATTGCCGATTGACAGCCGCTATCGTCAGTCGGGGATTCGGGTCGATATTGAGTTAACTGCAATTCGTTCCCTCGGTGGGCGATCGGCAGAACAAGATATTGATTTTCGCGATCGCATCTAGAAAGTTCGGGAATCCCATATTTCTTACCGGATTGCATTTATCCAACAAAGTAAGATTCGTAGGGCTACCCAGCAAAAATCCATCGGATAAATCGCGATCGCGCTAGACTGAATTCGGGACGCACCGGAGGTCGTATGAGCCAATCTACTCAATCTACTCAGTCCACCCAATGGGATTTAGGACGCTTCATCAAAACCCTGTCGTACTATGGAGTTGTGCCCATTCTCAGCAGTCTTGACTGGTTTCAATCCATGTTTGATAGTCGTCCGAATCCAACCTTGTCACCGGAGGCCATCGCCTTTGGGGCGACCGTGCCCGCAGCGGTCGTCGTCGGTGTCGTACCCCGTTCTGCGATCGAAACGCTGATGCGCCGGGGCTATCGGGTGCGATTGCTCGGCTTGGCTCCAGAAGAAGCGGCAGCCCAGTGGGGTGACTTGGCTACCTCGATGGAGGCGATCGCCACGGACTGGACCGATGCAAAGCTGTTGGCTAGCACGGTGCTGAATGATGCGGCGCTGATTCTCTACGGCAGCCCGGCGGAGCAGCCTGATGACATCCAGGTTGACCCAGTTTGGCAAGCCTTGACGGGTGCGATCGCCCATCTCCCTGCAAGCGCTGCCAACACCAAAATGGTCTTTGACTTCAGCCAGCCTAGTTCAGATTTACCAGAAATCTGGGGCGCACTGGATGACGTTGTGATGGGCGGGGTGAGCCAGAGCGGGATGCGCTTTGTGGGCGTGTCGGCGGTGTTTTCGGGAACGGTCTCGACGGCCAATTCAGGCGGCTTTGCTTCAATTCGGACGCGCAACTTTACGCCACCGCTGGATTTTAGCGGCTATGACGGCGTGCTGCTGCGGGTGCGGGGCGATGGTCAGCGCTACAAGTTTATGCTGCGAACGGAAACCACCTGGGACAGCGTCGCCTACTGTCATTCCTTCGACACTAGGGCAGATGAATGGCTGACGGTGCGGATTCCGTTTGCTGAACTGATTCCGGTGTTCCGGGCCAAGACGGTATCTGATGCGCCGAGGATGGATGTGCATCGGGTCTGTGCCGTGCAGATGATGCTGAGCAAATTTGAGTATGACGGGGCGCTGAACCCTTCGTTTGAGCCGGGGCCGTTCCAGCTTGAGATGCGATCGCTCCAGCTCTATGTCGATGATGCCCGCACCGATCGCCAGTTGATTATTCTCAGCGAGGCAGAGGGCGATCGCCTCCAGCCCCTCCTAGACTCTCTTCCGGCAACGGTCAACGCTACAACGAGCCGCACCTTACCCGCTGTGCTGGACTAGCGCACCATCGACAGTAGTTCAGCCGCAACGCGATCGCACACATGGGGTTCGCCCAATGCCGCCCGCATCTGTTGATAGCTGGCTTGCATCGCATGACGGCGATCGCTGTTTAGCAATAACGCTAAAGTTTCCTGGGCGATCGCATCAGGAGTCGCTTCATCTTGCAAAAATTCTGGCACGATCGCCTGCATCAGCACTAGGTTGGGCGGCGACATAAACGGAATCGAAAACTTGAGGATGTGCTTAGCAATCCACGCTGTCGGCCGACTGACCCGATACAGCACCACCTGCGGCACGTTCATCAACGCTGTTTCTAGGTTGACGGTGCCCGACTTAGCCATGACCACATCCGCCGCCGCGATCGCTTCATGGGCCTGCCCATCCAGCATCGTTGCATTCAAACCATAATCCTGCACTGCCTGGGCGATCGCCATACGATAGGACGGCAGCGATACCGGAATCCAGAATTGCACATCGGGAACCTGCTCCTGAATCTGTCGCGCCGCCGCAAACATGACCGGCATCAGATATTTCAACTCCTGCTGTCGGGATGCAGGCAACAACGCGATCGCCCGTTGATGATTTGCAATATTCAAGCTTTGGCGAGCAGTGGCGCGGGTTGGCGCATGAACTGCCCAATCAATCAGCGGATGCCCAACCCAGGATACGGCAGCGCCATAGTTTCGGTAATGGTCGGCTTCGGCCGGAAAAATGGACAAAATGCGATCGCTCAGCCAGATAATGCGCTCAGTATTTTTAGAACTCAACGACCATACCCATTCCTGCGGCGCAATGTAGTAAGCCATGGGCACATTGGGAAAGCAGCGACGAATAAAACGCCCAACGGTAACATTTACCCCAAAATAATCAATCAGCACCACCACATCCGGCGGCGAGTCGCGTAAAAATTTCTGGACGCGGCGCTGCAACACTAGCGTCGGAATCAAAAACGGCAGAGCCTCCCACACGCCTACCGAGCCGATCGCACTGGTATTTTGAATCAACGTTGCGCCAGCGGCCGCCATGCGATCGCCCCCTAGCGCCACAATGTCAATCGGGAGCTGCATCAGCCGGGCCCGACGCTGCAACGCCGTAACCAGCAGCGCTCCCTGCAAATCTCCCGACACTTCGCCCGTGCTGATAAACACGCGGATGGGCTGCTGGGTCATCCATGTGCCTCATGTCGTCCTCGGCGCATCCCTGGAATAAAGCCCCGACGGGGAGCCGTCCGCGACTGCTGAATAAACGCCGCAAAATGTTGAAGGTAGGGATTTTGCGGCAGTTGCTCTAGCTTAGACAGGGCTTCATCTAGAGGTAGCCCCGATCGATACACAACTCGAAAGGCTTGTTTCAAGGATCGTAAAATTTCGCCATCCTGCAAGTCGCCAACGCCGGCCCGCTTTAGCCCAACTTGATTGAGCGATCGCACCCGCGACGGATTCCCTTCCACCAGGGTAAATGGCGGCACATCTCGATCCACACGGCTCATGCCGCCCACCATCGCTAAGCGACCGATATGAACAAACTGATGCACCCCCAACACGCCACTAATTCGCGCTTGGGATTCAATATGAACATGTCCAGCTAGGGCTACACCATTGGCAATGATGACGCGATCGCCAATGGAGCAGTTATGCCCAACATGAACATAGGCCATTAGCAAATTGTGGTTACCAATCAGAGTGGCTTCTCCGGCTCCCGTCGCGCGGTTAATGGTGCAATATTCGCGGATGCAGTTATCGTTACCAATTTGTACTAACGTCATGGAGCCGTCATATTTCAAATCCTGCGGCTCCAGACCAATCACGGCACCGGGAAAGATGTGGTTGCGATCGCCAATTTCCGTCCAGCCTTCAATCACCGCGTGGGCCCCAATGGTCGTCTCTGCCCCGACCTTAACCCGCTCACCCACAACCGCATAAGCCCCTACCTTCGCCGTAGGGTGCAGCCGCGCACCGGCATGAATCACAGCAGTTGGATGAATCAAAGTCGTCAAGGGATTTTTCTCTCCAGTGCCCTTTTCTCTGAAGGTTAAAACTACCGCCATCCTCAGAAAGAGCCGTCAATAATACGCCATATCAACCAAACATAATCGGCATAACAGGGGCGATCGCCTCTAGCAAAGCAAACACCTGTCAACTCACTAATCCACAATCGAAAACATCAACTCACCTTCGGCCACCAGTTGACCATCGACCTCAGCGCGGCCCTGCATTTTTCCAAACCGACGACGGCGCACACAAAGCAGTTCCACCGTCATAACCAACTGATCGCCAGGAACCACCGGACGGCGAAACCGGACTTTATCAATACCAGCAAACATAAACAGGCCGTCCGGGCAATCGGGCAGTTGGGTTAATACAATGCCGCCAACCTGGGCCATAGCTTCCACAATCAGCACACCCGGCATGATCGGTCGCCCCGGAAAGTGTCCTTGGAACTGAGGTTCGTTAAAGGTTACATTTTTAATGCCCACGGCCGACTGCCCAGGCGTATAGCGAATGATGCGATCAACCAATGAAAACGGATAGCGGTGGGGGAGTAACCGATGGATGTCTTCAATATTTAAAGCAATCGGCTGAGCATCACGTCCGGGTTCCGCCAATGATTCAGCAGCGTCAACGTGATCGGTCGAAGTGTGAAGGTCAGTCAGTGTAGACATGGGCGAGGTTTTCGATAAAGCATTGAGTACAACAAGCAATGACTCAGCAACGATCGGAACTTATCTTAGACTGCATCTGCCGAGCCAACTGAGTATGCAGCCGATGGCTAGCTTTGTAGGCAGTGATATGGGCAGCGGGCAACGCGCCAAGCAAACTCAGATCGCCTATCAAGTCTAAAAGTTTATGGCGCACCGGTTCATTTGAAAATCGGAGGGGCGGATTGAGCCATCCCTCGTTCCCGCAGACAAGGGCATTCTCTAGGCTACCACCCTTGATGAGGCCTGCTTGTCGCATTTGTTCAATTTGGTGGGCTAGGCCAAAGGTGCGAGCAGGGGCGATCGCCTCATGGAAAGCGGTGCGATACGGACTCCAGCTATAGCACTGCTGACCGATCGCAGCGACATCGAAGTCAATACCATAGGTCAACCGCAGGTGTGCCGCAGGCATCGCCACCACAAACGCATCGCCATCGCGTACCCAGATGGGATCAGTCATCTCAAGCCGCGATCGCGCGACTGATTGTTGTACCACGCCAACGGACGCGATCGCCCCAATCCAATGCCAGGCAGATCCATCCAACAGGGGCACTTCTGGGCCGTTGATTTCAATGCGAACATTGTCTACACCCAAGCCAGCCAGCGCCGCCAACAAATGCTCCACCGTGCGAACGCCGCCCCCATCCGCCGCCAGTTCAGTCGAGAGTTGAGTGCTGTGAACCGATGTGACGTGCGCAGGAATGACGGGACGATGGGGCACATCCACTCTGACAAAATAGCGCCCCGTCGATTCAGGAGCCGGATGGAGCGTTACGGTAGTGGACTGTCCGGAGTGCAGCCCAATGCCCGATTGCTCAACGGAACCTGCGATCGTATGCTGCCACGGAGACGTGAACCATGCCATCCCCTGCGCTGCGGATAGCACGCTCTCGATCGATACGGGCACAATCTCAGGCACAATCGGCATTAGAACCGTTCTCCGAAACCAAAGTGAAAGCGACCATCACCATCTTCACCGAAACCATAGTCAATACGAATTGGCCCAATCGGCGACTGAATCCGCAGCCCTACCCCATATCCAAAGCCTGAGCCGGGTTTATTACGCACATTGGCAGGTTGCCCAGGAACGTCGTCTGCGGTTCCCAAATCTGTACCATAGTCTAAGAAAACCGCACCTCCTACAATTGCCACAATAGGGAAGCGATACTCTGCCGTTGCCTGGAGGAAGCTGCGCCCTGTCCCCAGTTCACCGGCACCATAACCGCGTACCGAGTCGGTGCCGCCCAGGGTAAAGGCTTCGTAGGGGGGCAAATCGCCTAGCACTGTCCCTACTTGTAGGTTGAGGGCGAGGGTTTCGGGGCCGTCATTAAAGTTGGTGAAGTCTACCGGGAAGTAGCGGCTGTAGCTACCGCGCAGGCGATTAAAGACAATGCTGCCACCGACCGGAATGGACTGCTCGGTTCCGAGGCGCAGCACCGAGCCGGAGGTAGGCTGAGTCACACTGTTGCGGCGATCGTTCACTAGCCCTAGCTGGACAAAGAGGAGATTGTCGGTTCCGTCGCCATCAAAGCTGAGGTCATTGCCGAGAGCATCGACGGGGCTGATGTCGCCATCGGCATCCCGAATGGAAACGCGCTGAAATTCTAGACCTACGGAGCCGCGCCAGTTTTGCCAACCCAGCCATTCATCCAGCGGGCGGGTGAAGCTGATCCCACCTCCCAAGCGGTCAACCCGTGGGCGATCGCCCGCATCCAGGACGTTGGGTTCATCGTCGTCGGGCAGGTTCACCTCTGGATCGCCACCGTCAAATACTAACGAGAGCGATCGCCGGTTAAACACATTCACCGTATAAGACGTGCGGTAGGGATCGCCTCCAATCCACGGATCAGTAAAGCCCACATCAAACAGAAAGCCCCGCTCACCCACTTGCACCTCAGCACTGAGTCGCTGGTTGTTGCCGCCCAAGTTGCGCTGCTGATAGCTAGCCGTACCAAAAAGACCCGTTGCCCCACTAAACCCCAGACCAGCCGCCAGCGAGCCAGTGTTGCCTTCAATTAAGTTCAGCACCACATCGACTTTACGCGGATCGTCTCCGGGGTTGAGCGCCACCCGCACATCATCAAACAGCCCTAGACCAAACACCCGCTGCAAGTCTCGCTGAAGCTGCTGTTGGTTAAAGATATCTCCGGGCTGGGTCGAAAGTTCTCGCGTCACAATGAAGTCACGGGTGCGACCTTCGATGGGTTCACCATCTTCATCGACCGGACTGCCGTTTTCATCCAAAAAGCTCACTTCGATGTCTTCAATCACCCCTTCAGCGACGTCAAGGGTGACAACTCCATCGGGGCTGATGTCAGGCGTATCGATCACCTGGGCTAAAATGTAGCCTTCGGACTCGTACCAGTTATTGAGATCTCGAATGCCGCGATCCAGGTCGCGCAGATTCAGCGTCGAACCATACTGATCGCCAAAAATATCATCCACTAACCCTGGTGGCAGCACTTGGCTATCGGGCACTTCTACCGATCGCAAGACTGGGTTCGGCTCAACCTCAAACGTCACGCGCACCCCTAGCGGTGTATCGGAGGGCGTGGCTCGCACGTTGGAAAACCAGCCGGTGGCAAAGATGGCGTTGATGTCGTCTTGCAGTTGCGATCGCGTCGCAGTGCGTCCGGCGCGGGTGCTAATCGCCTGATAAACAATCGCCTCTAGTTCTGGGCCAGCCCCCGTCACTAGCACTTCAGCGACCAGTACACGGGGTTCCGGCTCGTCGGTGGGTTCAGCTTGCACATCACCCGGTTCGGCTTCGGGAATGGGGGAGGGCGGCTGTGGCTGTGGCGTATTCACGTCAATATCCACATTTGGCGCAGGGGTGATGTCAAATTGCAGGGTATCTGGGCGATCGTCGGCTTCTGGGCCAATGTCATCGGTTTGGGCGATCGCATTATTCGGCAGTTGCGGCTCTGGGACGGGAAACTGGTTGATCGTGCCTCGCCCAGAGGCCATAGGGTAGAGGGTTTCGGGTTCGGACACGCCTGGCCCAGGGTACTCATTTAGCATCGATGCCAGCGCAGGGACAGCGCGATCGCCTCTCTCACTTTCAGATTTGGCGATCTGAACGTCAGCAGCCGGGTCAATTGAGGTCGCGCTAGCAGCCGTTGCCATGCCAACGGTTGAAACGGTCAGAACTGCCAATAAGACAGGAGAAAATTGCATAATATTAGTTGTTTTTGCACTTCCACACACCACAGACGTATCGCTTAATTCCAGTTTGCAGCAGTTGTATTGCGGCATCCCCCTGAGCGATCGCCCCAGTCACGAGTCATCGGCTTTGCCATCATCCTATGCTGAACCCTATCCCCATTACCCGCCCCGTTCCATCTGGCATGGCGCACCCCATCACCGAATCGACGTATTGACGCAAGGCGGCTGGAGTCATTCGTGGTTGAATGCCCCAGGGTTGAGCCGCGTTGAATGCTGATGAGAAGCGATCGGCGCGTTAATCTGGGAGAAGTCAGCAAAAATGATCGGTAAACGCAAAGATTTTACAGCATTGTTAACCGAGTTTGTGAACAGCCGTTGCAAACGGCTTCGCTACCGTTGAATGTTCTTGACCCAGCAACGGCAAGCGCCCCCGTTCAATGCCCCCTCTGCCAGGTAGTTCACCCATGATTGCCGATCGCTCTCTCCGCTTTCGAGCAAACTGCTGGGCGATCGGGACGGGTATGCGGCTGAGGGATTTCCCTCTAGACGAGGTGCTGGCGAATCCGTTCCAGCACTTGCTGATAGGCAGATTCCACATCGCCCAAATCTTGCCGAAAGCGGTCTTTATCCATTACCCGCTGATTCGGATCGTTGGTGGCTTGGTTCCAAAGACGGCAGGTATCTGGGCTAATTTCATCGGCTAGCAAGAGGGTTTGATGGCGATCGCAGCCAAATTCCAGCTTGAAGTCTACCAGCGTCAGCCCACAGTCATTAAACCAGTTTTGCAGCAATGCGTTAATGCGGAGCGCTCGCTGCGTCAGCATGTCTAGCTGCTCTGGTGTCGCCAATTGCATGACGTGGATGCGATCGCGAGTTAACAGTGGATCGCCCAATGCATCATTTTTGTAGTAAAACTCTACCAGCGGATAGGGCAGACTGGTTCCCAGAGCCAAGCCTGTCTGTTTGCAGAGGCTCCCGGCAGCAATGTTGCGAACAACGACCTCGATCGGCAGAATGGTTACTGCTTTCACGCGCATTTCGGTGGGGCTAGGGCAGTCAATAAAATGTGTGGGAATGCCGGCCTGCTCTAGTCGTTGAAACAGACGGCTCGACATTTCGCAATTAACGGCTCCTTTTCCTGCAACGCTGCCCCGCTTCTGGGCATTGAAAGCCGTCGCATCATCTTTATATTGGGTCAGCAAAATATCCGGGTCGTCCGTCGTCCATAGCTTCTTGGCTTTGCCTTCGTAGAGTAAATCACCTGCCATACGCGCCATTGAATCATTCAGCACGCTCAGTGTACCGCGAGTTTTGGGACTGATTTAGACATTTGCCGCATCCCCTGTATCCCCTCATTCACAGCGATACAACTGATAAACGTAACCTATTTTGTGGAATTCATCCGGGGCGATCGCGCAGGTTGCGCCAGCGGTCGAGAGTTCAGTCGGAAAGGTTTCGGGGTTCAGACCAGGAGTGGCGATCGCCCAGAAGTTCAGCGGCAGCGGCACATCAACGGCTAAGTTTGGCAATTGTCGCCATACGCGATTGTATCCTTGGGTGCGATCGATAAAGCTGAATTGAATATGATTGCGGCGATCGCTGAGGGTCGTCGGGGTTGCTGTAGTTTCGGCTGCTTGGTGAACCGCGATCGCAAAGCTCAGCGCCAGGGCCATATCTTGCAGCGACTGATAGGCCGTCATCACCAACAGCGGGCGATCGCGGTCTTGGTAGAGAATTTCGGCAGCGCGATCGGGATAGTAGGGCTTTTGGAACACTAACCCGGCCGCCACCATGCTGCTGCTGACAACGCCAGCTATGGTCAACACCCACAGCCGCGATCGCCCTTTGCGCCGCCGGGCCGATGCTGACCCGGCCGCGCCGCCGTCCCCCAACGTCACCAGCACCGCCAACAGAATGCACACGCCGGGATAGTAGACAAAGTTATAGCGTGGAGCCAGGGTAATATCGCGCTGGAGCAGATAGACCACGACCAAGAACTCCAGCACGACCCCCAGGGTAAACCCAACCAGTAACCCAATACCGGGATACACCGCTGCCGCACGGCGCAGGGCGATCGCAGATTGAATACCGTAGCCTACCACCGTTGCAAACACAGCCAGCATTGCTGCACCAGATAGTACCATCACCGGCAGCGGCTGATGCTCGACCGGCAGCGCCACCACCATCAACATCCAGCCCAGCAGTAATTGCACCAACGATATAGCGCGATCGCCCCAGCTTGGATCGGTCACCGCGAGCCATGAGGTTTCGGGCCGAGTCCACTGGCTAAGGAGGATGGGTATCCACGGCGCATAGCCTAGCCCGATGCCTGCGATCGCTGCCAGGCCACCCAGCCATGCCCCCACACTCACCTGCCGCCGCTGCACATCCCACCACAGCAGCCACACTGCCATCGCCAATCCCTGGGCCGCGATCGCAAACAGCATAAAATAATGCACATACAGCCCCAGCAATCCCAGACCGATCCAGGCCAGCCACAGCCATACCTGTGCCAAATTCTGATGGTCTTGAATGGTTTGTTGCAGACTGCACAGCACCCACAGGGACAGCAGCACCAGCAGCATCGGCAACGTATAATGGCGGGCTTCTTGGGATAGATAAACGGTAAAGGGTGACACCGCCATCACGACCGCCGCGATTAACCCGGTAGAGGGCGATCGCACCTGCCGCCCTAGCCCGTATGCGGCCCCAATCGCCGCCACTCCCCATATCGCCGGGAGCGATCGCACCGTGACTGCCAGATGTTGCCAATCCGGGTTTATCCATCGCAGCCAGTAGTGCATCGCGCAGAAGAACAGCGGCGGATGGGTTGAGTCAGTGCGGACATTGAGAGCAATTTGGGCACAGGTTGTCGGTTCAGGCTGGAATAGGCTCGGCAACTGCGTGAGGGAAACCCACTGCTGCACCGGTACATCTGCCCTGTTGTGTCCCTGGCTAAACCACGTCGTTAGCACCTCATCTAGCCACAGCGGTTTCTCGCCTAGGTTCCAAAACCGCAGCACACTGCCCAACAGTACAATGCCGATGAGGATGCCATAATGCATCAGCGGATCGCGAATTTTCTCTTGCTGTATTGCCATCCGGATTGATTTATTCAACGCCACAGTCCTTCGCTGCACTCCTCTTGGACAGGTTATGGTTCATTGTCCCTGACGATCGCCGCTGACGGATCATTCGTGCCGTGATTTCAAATCACTACCCCTACACCGCCCTTACAATGTCTCTTTCCTCCCAACCGTCGCGCGAGTCCAGCCCGACCAACCCATCCGACCTGCACCGCGATCGCCTCATCCAGCTTCGACAATTGCGCGATCGCCTGCGGCCGGGGCAGAAAGCGCTGGCGGACTGGCGCGGAGGAGAACTGGCGGTGTCAGCGGTGCCGGGGTCAGGAAAATCCACAGGGCTGGCGATCGCAACAGCCATTTTACTGGGTGGACGGCAGCTACAGCGCCTTAGAACCCACCCCTTCGATCGCTCCCCCGGAATTTTAGGTCAGTCCATTGGGCAGTTTATCCTCGTTACGTTTACGCGATCGGCGGCAGCCAACCTAAAAGCCAAAATCCGTCAGTACTTGGCTGAACTGTCTCTGCCGCCCAGCGGATTTGTCGTCTACACCCTGCATGGGCTAGCCCTCAGCATTGCCAGCCGTCACCCTGATCGGTCGGGGCTGGATCTGAGCCAAATGACGTTGATTTCGCCCAACCAGCGCCATCGCCTTCTCCGCACCAGCATTGAGCAGTGGATTGCGACCCATCCCCAACTCTATCAGCGGCTGCTAGAGGGTCGCACCTTCGATGGCGAAGAAACAGAACGCCTGCGGCGGCAGTCGGTGCTGCGAACGGAAGTGCTGCCCAACCTGGCCCACACGATTATTCACGAAGCTAAAAGTTCAGGGCTGTTGCCAGCAGCGGTCTATGCCCTCTCTGAGCAGGCCCACCAAGTGGCATCGGGAGACATAGACTATGACATTTTGGCGATCGCGGCTGGACTGTATGAGCAGTATCAGCAAACCATGGGATCGCGCCAGTTGATTGACTACGAAGATATGATTTTGGCGGCATTGCAGGTGTTAAAAGATCCCACAGTGCAGCATCTATGGCGATCGCAAATTACGGCTGTCTTTGAAGACGAAGCCCAGGACTCGTCGCCCTTACAAACGCGGCTCCTAGAAGCACTGGCAACTAGCCCAGATGGTCAGCACCTGAACCTAGTGCGCGTCGGCGACCCCAACCAAGCCATTAACTCAACGTTTACCCCCGCTGACCCTAGCTTTTTTCGAGAATTTTGTCAGCGCTGCCGCCGCCAAGGGCGATTGTCGGTCATGGATCAGGCTGGGCGCAGCAGTGGCATCATTATGACCGCTGCCAACACCTTGTTGACCTGGGCGAACCAAACCTATCGGTCTGGCACTGGCGATCGCCCCTTCCAACCGCAACTGATTCGTCCGGTTGATCCAGGCGATCCCCAGCCGCAGGCCAACCCCACAGCCATCGACCACGGACTGGAACTGTGCCAGCCGCCGACCCCAACCCACACCGCCGATCGCATTGCCCAGCGGGTTGCCAAGGTGGTGGCGCGCTATCCCCAGGCCACATTAGCCATTCTGGTGCGCGAAAATCGCCAGGGTAGCTATCTAGCCAAACTGCTGAGCCAGCCGCAGGAGTTTGGGCTATCAGTTAACCTCAGCGATTTAGATATTACGCTTTACGACGTAGGCGAACAGGCTCGCCAGTCTCACGTCCCCCAAGAACTGCTGACGCTGCTCCACTTTATCGATCGCCCCCATTCCCCCGATCGCCTCAAAGCGGCGCTGAAAATTTTGACCCACCGCGAACGGATTCCACGCCAAGATTTAGATGCGATCGCCAGTCTTCCTGAACAGTTTTTGTATCCAGGCCCGCTCGATCCACCCCAAACCGACCCCGTTCGCCAAGCCCGTCGCTACTGCACAGGCTTGCTGCGGGCCCGCCTAGAATTGCCTCAGCATCAGTTGATTCCCTTCTTAGCCTTTACGTTGCGCTACAACCAGGCGGAGTTGGCCACCGCTGATAAGCTTGCTGAGCGCATCGCTCAGCAGACCTTGGGCAATCTTTCACTCGCTGCCATCCTTGACAGCCTGTCAGACATTGTCAGTGCTGAACGGTTTGAACCTGTAGAAACGGGCGATGCTGACTCGCGCTATGCCCGCCCCAAACAACTGACCATTATTACGATGCACAAAGCTAAGGGGCTAGATTGGGATGTAGTATTTTTGCCATTTCTCCACAGTGACCTGATTCCGGGGCAACTGCGATCGCTCCCCCAGGCTCAGTTTTTGGGAGATGTCAACCTTTCCGAGGTGGCGCGGGCCCAACTGCGGGCGCACATTCATCAAGAAGCGACGATGCCTACCGTTCAGGCGGCATGGCAACAGGCGATCGCTCTCAAAACAGCAGAAGAATATCGATTGCTGTATGTTGCCATGACCCGCGCTAAGCGATTGCTGTGGATGTCGGTCGAACAACAGGCCCCTTTTAACTGGAATGGCAATTTGGATAACCTAGCAGACAAACTTGCCTGTCCAGGTTTTACGGCACTGCGCCAGGCTTTTCCAGAAGCGATCGTTGAATAATGAACACCCACAAAAAACTGCCCAGCACTAAAGCGCTAAGCAGATAGAAAATTTTTGGGCATAGAGGAACTGAACGCCGTTGCCGCTAGCGCACCCATCTGAAGAGGCTAATGGAATTTAGCGCCATCCCTTCCCGTAGCGGAAGGACTAACCCGCTATGAATTGGCAGTTTGAGCCGCTAGCAGCTCTTTAAGTTTTTCGAGTTCGCTGGCCCAGCGTGGATCGGGTTGAGCCGCTGTGGTCGTCTCAGTCGCGTCGTTCCGGCGAGCTCTGCTGCCTTTGCTACGGCGAGGCGCACTCGACGGACTACTATTTCCACCCTCTGCGTCACTTTTTGCTTTGGTACGGGGAAGCGCTTTTTCAATTTTGAGCGTTGTGTCTTTGAAATCAGTGCCGTTAAACTTTTCAATGATTTGGTCTGCCATGCCATCATCTGGAACGGTTACAAATCCAAAGCCACGACATTTTCCAGTCTTGCGATCGGTGATCAATTTCATGGACGCTGTTTCGCTATATTCAGCAAACACGTCTTCAAACTCTTGCTTTTCTACCTCTTTGGGCAGATTTCCTACATACAAACGAACAGACATAGCGATACCTCTAGGGTCGGGTGTAACAATCGTTTCTTAAATCGGTTCTAAAACTGATGGCTTCAACCATACCGATAGCAAAAACGCGATTCAATTGTGACGAATACTGTAGTAATGCCAGCCATCCGCAACAGCGCATCCCTCCGTAGGGGAACTGCGATTCGGTCACCGTTTGGAGAGGAGCGTCTCGTTAACACACAATGAACTGGCTTAGCCGTGACAAATCAAACATGATTGGGGAGGACAGCACCTAAGATACGAAGCTCAACGCAGTTAATGCAAGCACTGCGGGTCATCAAAGGGACTGCCGCGCAAGCCTCTATGTAAAAATCGTTGTCACCACTCATTAAGGTATCACGGTGAATCGTCTAGCGTATGACCAATCCCAAATTTGATTGGGCGATCGCAATAAGCTAAACCAATGCGTCTAGCGTTTGCCTGGTGCCGTGATGCTGGTTGCCACTGAACCCCATGTCCATTTAGAACTCGCCAACACGCATGTCAATGCGGGGCACTGTTGATAACTTACGTTAAGAACCGTAACACTAATCTCAGCAATCGCGCAACCGACATTTGCGATCGCCAGGCTGGGGCAATTGAATCTGGATGGTTCTGGAGTGTGGGACGTCCAGCATCGGTATGGGGAGGAGGATGACACCGCCTGATGCTAGCGGGCTTATTCCACTGTTCGCCTCATCAGCCTGCTCCCCGGAGAATTATGAGAATTCCTAGCAGGGCGATCGCGATCGCTAGGAGCGTTGACCACACTGGATGACCGCTCCGCAGCCCTGAGAGTCCTTGAGGTTGGATGCGATCGACATCAATCCAGGGAGTCGCCCCTCGGCGGAACCATCCGGTTAAGGTCACTGTGCGACTGATAGCCCGTCGCGGGTAGCCGGGTTGGGGAATCAGGTTGCCGATCGCACCCAATGGCGATAAGTAGTGCAGTTTGATCAGACCGGATGAAGTATGCAGCATCAAATCTTGTTCAAAGGCATTACTAAAGCCACGACGACCGATGAGACGACCATGCAACTGTACCGGCTGACCCACGACGGGCAGCAGTGCCGCATCAGCAAATAGGGTCGGGAGCGCCACATCCACACGGGAGGTCTTGCGGCTGATGTCGGGAAACATTTGGTTGACGCGAATCATAATGCCGATAGAGCAGCAAATAAGGGCAAAACCATTCAGGAGGGAGCGATCGCCCCAGAGCCATTCCAGCGGTGCAAACCGAAACCCCAGCGCCACCAGCCCAATCCCCCAGAGGCACAGCGCTAGCCCCATGCCGATGGGTAGCCCCAAAAACGGTGCGGCTTGATGCAAGAGTTGGCGAAGGTTGAGCGTAGGTTTGACGGCATTGGGCAAGTGGCATTCGCTGTCTAGATGCCAGCGTTGGGCGTAGCGGGTCAGTAAAAAGAGGCGATCGCCCAAGGGTGGATGGGAGTGATTTAGGGTCAGCCAGCGCCGATGAGGATTTTGTAGTTCTAGCGCCAGCAGGTCTTCTAAGGCGGCCAACGTTGGGGCACTGCCCAACAGTAGCGCACTGCGATAACTGACCGGCATCAGCAGTTCTAACCCTTCTAAGAGGGGATCGGTGCGACCGTGGTGCAGAATCTCTCGCACAATGCCTTGGTTGATTTTGATGAGCGCACGAGCTAGGGCATTGGGGTTGCCGATTTCATTGACGGCATGGCGATCGCTTAGCCAGACCCGATAGCGCGAGAACCAAAAGCCGGGATAGCGAAAGAGCCAAAATAGCCCATAGTTCACCATCGATGGAATCGCCAATAGCCAATTCACTACGGGAATATCGATGCGATCGCACTGCTGCGCCAATTGCCAATACAACATGTAATGGACGTGTGTGATAGTGGCTATCAGGGTCATGAGCGGGGAGGTGCGCTGCCGTAGGTGGGCCATCTCGCTGGCCACAATGCTGGCAATTTCACTATCCTCCAGTTGTTCTAGCAATCCTTGGCTCAGCACAATCCGCGCATTGCGGGCGATGAAACCATAGGACAAGGCAACGGGGGCTGCCGTCGGCAACCACACCAGTTTGGGGCGGGCGCGGCGATCGCGGGTACAGAGTCGTTTAATCAACCGCAATGATTCCGGGCTGTATTGCTCCAACGTATCTGAGGTCAGCTTTTGGGCACCGTAGCCCCATCGCAGCAAGAGCGCCATCACCCATGGCGAAATGGCTAGCGTGATCAGCAAGAGCGGCACAATCCACCACAAAAATGAAACGTTTGGGTAGCCGTACTGCTGGTTGTAGAGGATTCGGATGACCACATTGCGGGCGCTGTGGACAATCAGCACGATAAACGCAGCAAGACCCCGAATCACCAAAAAGAGAGCGATCGCAGTTAATGCTTGCACGGCCCAGTATTCAAACCCCTTGCCCTTTTCAGCCAGAATAGGGTTCCATTTGCCGGCCCGTCCGGCAGCGCGCCACCCAAACGGCATGGGTGCATCAACGGCAGATTCCGGCGGTGGCGGGGATGACAGCAGCGCTTCATCATCAATGTCATCGTCATCATCCATGTCATCATCATCGATGGTGTCTCCAGCTTCGGCGGCATGGGTAGGGCGATCGCTAGGCAAGGCAGCAGCGCCGCTAGCAGAATCCTTACTAGCTTCAGCGCTGGGGTCTTGCAGATAGGTAGCCGGAGACTGCAACTGGGTCAACTGGGGTCGAGGGCGCTGCTCGGTTGCCGCTGGGTCAAGGGGAACAAAGCCGGTTTCGGCGGCCGGCGCGGGATAGTCCCCAGACGCCGGAGCCGCGATCGGGGCAGATGGCTGGGATGGTTCGGATTCGGGATCAGTCATCGCAGAGGTAGCGGCGGGGGTGCGCTGGGCTTGCAGATGGCTGAGGGTATGCTTGCCCCACGTTTTTACTCGTTCGCTAGAGTGGCTACACAGGGGCGTACAAAGGGCGATCGCTAGTTTCAAATCCCCTGTTTGTTCATAGGCTTTGATCAAGCCCATTTGGGCTTTGAGGTGGGTTGCTTCATCGAGGGCACTTTGGCAGACCGCTTCGAGTTGGGCGATCGCGGTTGCGTAGTCCTGTTGTTTGAGGGCAGCTAATCCAGCCCGCAGAGATGCCCCAGAGGGCGGCTGCAAATCATTATCAGCCGATTGAAAAAAGCGATCGGCACGAGAAGAAGCATCAGAAGAATGAGTCATGACGGGCAGCGTCCAATGAGCGTCCAGACCAGAGCGATCGCCGTGACCACAGTAGGTCGTTGAGGCACAGCAGAAAAGAATGGGTATAGAATGCCCTGATTATGAACCAGCCATAGCAACTGTGGCGAAACTTTACGGCTGTGTTCTAACAGCCGCAGGCTTGACCAAGGAGTGCTAACCGACAGAAACCGGCCTAACGCGCGGAACGAATGCAGGAATTATAACAAGCGGCTTTGATGCTGAACTCCGCATCGGCTTGTAACAAAAGTGATGGGCGATCGCACCGAGACAGCCATCACGGCATCGGTTCCGGCCAGGCTTCGTCAATTGTAGTCAGCACCGTATCGAGATCCGCACCACCAACATAATTCACCACCCCTGCCCAAAACGACCCCGTACCCACTTCTCCTGGCATTAGGTCTGATGCATCAAATCGAACAATCTCGGCTTGATCAAGAAATTCAGCCTGTTGCTGAATGATGGCGCTGTTGTAAGCAGACAGGGGCACTTGCTGATGGGGCGATACATAATTTTCTAGACCGACCCAAATTTCATGGGGCTGCGACGTTAGCAAATAGTCCATCACGGCTTGCGCCTCCGGCGTATCATTCAGCAGCGCAAACAGCGTTCCGGCAACCAACACCGGCTGCCCAAAGTCTGGGTTGATAGACGGCAGCAGGAAAATCGCGACATCTTCACCTACCTGCACATCGTCAGGGAAGAAGGACGAAATAAAATTGGTTTGGCGGTGCAGATAGCAGCCGGGCGGATCGTCGAACAGGGGCAATGGCGAATCGCCAAAGGGTGTACTGATCACGCCGACGGGGCCGCCAACCACATAGTCAGGATTGCGGGCGATCGCGCCAAATCGTTCAAAGGCCGCACGCACCGGTTCCGCTGTAAACGGTATCCCACGGGACACCCATTGGTCATAGACCTGTGGCCCCGCCGATCGCAGCAAAATATCCTCAATCCAGTCGGTGCCCACCCAGCCGGTCGCCGTGCCGCTTTCCATGCCCAAACACCAGGGCACGCCGCCATCGGTTGCGATCGCCTCGCTCAATGCCATCAACTCATCCCAAGTTTGCGGAACCTCATAGCCCGCCGCCACAAAGACATCAGGACGATACCAAACCAAGCTTTTTACATCCGCCCGCGCCCACAGTCCATACACTTGCCCATCAACGCTGCCCAGTTCGAGCCAGTTTTCGGCATAGGCTTGGCGTAATTGCGCCATGGGCAACCGCGAATCAAGCGGTATTAGCTGACCGTCGCGGGCCAAATCGGCCATCAGACCCGGCTGCGGAAATAGGGCAATATCCGGCGGGTTGCCTGCATCCACCTGCACCGGCAACACCGTTGCAAATGCGGCATCTCCCACGTAGGCCACGTCAATGCCGGTTTCGGCAGTGAAGGGTTCAAACACCTGCTGGATGGTGTCGGCTCCCTCACCAGTGATGGAACCCAAAATTGTGACGGGGCCGCCCTCTGGGGACGCAGACCGACAGCCCACGACACTCAGTGCCATCCATCCTGCGATCGCCCATTGTCCTATTCTTCGCATCCCCAATCGAGCCATCGCCTACCCTCCCGGTCTGACACCACTCTGCCCCCATCACCACGGCAGTGGCCATTTTGTTTAGGATATGGGTTTTTGCAGAACAACGAAGCTGTCCCACAAAAATCCCTACGCTGCCTAGCGCCATATTACGCAGTGGCTGAGCCGCTCCAGGCTGCGAGACAGCTAGATTGCATCGCTAGGGTGCCCTTACCTGAATACCACTACCGATAGTTGAGGCATGGCAGAAACAATGGTGAGGTAGCCTAACAGTTGCACCACGAGCCTTACAAAATCGCCACACGTCAATCCCAATGCGATGTCATGACGCAAACGACGGAAACGGGCGAGGCTACTCCGGCCAGCTATCCTCAATGGTATTGAGAACCTGATCGAGGTCTGTCCCGCCCACATAGTTCACAATGCCCGTCCAAAAAGTACCCGTCCCCACAGCACCCGGCATTAGGTCAGAGCCATCAAAGCGCACCACATCAGCCTCCGCTAAAATTTCTGCCTGAATGCGGCTCACCTCGTCAGGGTAGACCTCCAAGCCCACATCGTTATGCGGCGAAATAAAGCCGCCCAGTCCAGCCCAAATTTCATGGGGTTCTGGGGTTGCCAAATACTCCAAAAAGGCTCGCGCTTCGGGCGTATCATTAAACATTCCAAACACATCTCCTGCCACCAAAACAGGGGTGCCAAATTCGGGATCAATGCCCGGCAGCGGGAAAATGCTGACATCCTCACCCAGCACCACATCTTCTGGGAAGAAAGATGCAATGAAGTTAGCTTGGCGGTGCAGGTAGCAGCCCGGTGGATCACTAAAGAGCGCATCCGGCGAGTCGCCAAAGGGAGTGCTGATCACGCCGACTGTGCCGCCCCGCACGTAGTCTTCATTCAAAGCAATTTCACCAAAGCGCTCAAATGCGGTTTTGACTGTTGCATCATTGAAGGGAATGCCGTGGGTAATCCATTGGTCGTAGACGTCTGCTTCGGCTGTGCGTAGCATGATGTCTTCTACCCAATCCGTGCCGACCCAACCGGTTGCGTCGCCGCTTTCCATCCCCAAACACCAGGGCACATTACCATCGGCCACAATCTGATCCGATAGGGCAATCATGTCGTCCCAGGTGTCTGGAATCTCGTAGCCAGCACTGGCGAATTGAGTTGGGTTGTACCACACTAGGCTTTTCACCGAGACGCGATACCAAATGCCGAATAGCTGGTCATCCACTGTACCGAGGTCAATCCAGCTCGGAGCGTAGGCACTGGCGATCGCATCAGTATCCAGCGTGCCATCTAGGGGAACCAACTGCCCATCCTGTGCAAAGTCTTGCATGAGTCCCGGCTGCGGAAACATGGCAATATCCGGCGCATCGCCGCCTTCGACCCGCGCTGGCAAGATGGTGGCAAAGGCATCGGTTCCTTCGTACACCACATCAATACCGGTTGCTTCTTCAAAAGGAGCGATCGCCGCTTCAAATTTTTCCTGCTGTTCCCCTACAATGACGCCCATGATGGTGACAGTGCCAGACGATTCGCCACCCTCGGAGCCGGTAGTATTTTCTTGACCATCACAAGCACCCAGTAACAGGGCAAGCCCAGCCGCTAGGGCTGACCGGTAAATTATGAATTGTGCCATTTTAAGCATCTCCTACCAAATTTATCGACAGGACTGACGCGCCATAGCTGTCTGGGTGTTGCGGAACAGCAGGATGAATTGGAACGACGTTGCAATTCATTCAGCTCTAAAATTTATCCCCGGAATCAGCAATGCCACCATCCGATCGCCCTGGGATAGCGATCGGGCGGCGAATCGTAAACCCGTAGGTTTCCCCCCAGCCATGCGCCAGCCGTAACAATGAACCACAACGTCTGGCTGACGAACCGGACTCAAGTGTCTGGAACGCTAGCTATGACGCTGGGTTAACCGGCGATGTCAACCGGCGATGTCAATCGGTGCGATCGCAGTCACTCGAATCGGTTCGGGCGGTTCGCAGAAGGACGACGCGATCGCATCGCTCATGTCAGTCCAGGCGCGATCGCCCCACAAACTGGATCATTGCATCTATCTCTACCCTACTATCGGTTCGTCCCGGCAAACGAGCGTAGGATAACGCCGGGGGCATGGGGCAACGCCAAACGTTTGACCAACCGTTGGCCACAACCCTACTTCGCGATCGCTGACCTAAACGGTAGTCCTCTGGTGAAGACATTGGGTAAAAGACGTTGGGTAGTGTGGGCGACGACACCACGCAAAATCCTGACACAAATGCCACCAACGCCACAATTAGGAGCTTATAGGAGCCTAGCAAGAACGGCTGAACGCAGGAAAGGTCAAAAAAACAACGAGCGGCAGCGCAGCCATGGAGAGCGATCGCACTGGTACTGAAGCCGTGAACCATGGATCAAAGCGGGAAGCGCTACTCGTCGTCATGGTCATCGACAAAACCGATGCCGGAAAGGGGGCGATAGGTGTAGTTGGGGCGTGGAGTTTTCTGAATACTTTCCTTGATACCATCAAGGTCAATGTAGCGATCGGCCACATTGATCAAACTATCGCTGGTCATCGATCGCAGACTCACCACTTCTACCCGCACGCCCCGGTAGCTCACCGCATCCACCGCATAGGCCAAATCCCCGTCTCCGCTCACCAACACCGCCGTATCGTAAGCTCCGACTAAGGCCATCATGTCCACAGCAATTTCAACATCCAGGTTGGCTTTTTTAGACCCATCGGGCAACTGCACTAAATCTTTTGAGATTACACGATACCCATTGCGCCGCATCCATAGCAGAAAACCCTGCTGCTTTTCATTGGTGCGATCGACGCCAGTGTAGAAAAACGATCGCAGTAACCGAGAACCCGCCGTCAACCGGCAGAGCAGCTTGGTATAGTCGATTTCAATTCCAAGCTGTAGTGCTGCATAAAATAAGTTAGAACCATCAATAAAAATTGCAACGCGCCCTCGATTTTCAAGCACCTGTTCAGGCGTAAAGACTGAGTCTTTTTCAATATGATTAAACATTTTTTATGCCTCAATTATTATCGGTTGTAATGTTGTGATAATTACTTTTTAATGAGCTAACGCAGCAGGAAAACGGTGACTCAATCGTGGTTTTGATGAACGGTTTAAGCAAATCGAGCCAATCGGTCAGCGTTAGCTGTTGATGAGTTATGGAAATGAAATAGAAACCAGTTGCGGTGCTGACAGTAGCCCAATGGGACGATGGAGGGCGATCGCCCCACTTCAACCAACCGAGCCGTGTCGCGTTAATAAAAACAGATGTTGAATGGGGTGAATAGTAAGAGTATTCCGTTAGGGATGGTCAGAATCGACTAATCGTTGAACATTTTGCCCTCGATGTGTTCTAAAAGATGTGCCCTCAAGCAAGAAGCCCTTGCTTCAAGCTTACGAGCAGATGACCGATCATCCCCAAAACCATGGGATCACTTAAGACCGCTGTTATTTTTATCGAGCAAGGTCTATCGGGCAGGAAAAACCCCAGCAAAACGGCGATCGCTAGGCAACCGGTTCAGGCGTTGGGAGCTGTTGAAAAATGGGCTGGGGATTGTTGAACGCTTGTCCTGGCGGGAGAAGTCCCCAACCAGCATGATCCGCAAAGGGGGCGATCGATCCAATATCATGACGATCGAACTCAATGTCGTATCCCAACTGTTGATACACCGCCGTACTGATGCCAGGCACAATCGGCGACAGCAGATAGGCGACCAGCCGCGCAGATTCCAGTACACAGTAAATGAGTTCTTCAACCTCTGATTGCTGTCCCGCTTTATAGAGATCCCACGGCTTTTGATCGTCAATGAATTTGTTGCCCGCACGGGTCAGAGCCAGAGCAGCATCACACACCTGACTGAAGGCCAATGCCTCATACTGTTGAGCGACCTGCTCGGCTAATGCCATTCCCTTGGTTTTTAGCACCTGATCCGGAGCGATCGCATCTACTGCCACCGCCGGAATGCAGCCATCGCAATATTTCTTCGCCATTTTCAATGTGCGCTGTAATAGATTTCCTAGATTTTTAGCTAGGTCGGCGTTCACGACATCTACAAAGCGGGGTTCACTAAAGTCGCCGTCGTTACCAAACTCAATGGCCTTTAAGAAGTAGTAGCGCACCGCATCCGAGCCATAGCGATCGACCAAGTCAAGGGGATCAAGGGTATTGCCTAAGCTTTTACCCATTTTTTGTCCATCTTTAGTCAGGAAGCCGTGCCCAAACACCTTACCCGACACCGGAATCCCCGCCGACATCTCCATCGCCGGCAAATAGACCGCATGAAACCGCAAAATGTCCTTACCAATCAAATGCATATTAATCGGCCACCAGTGCTTCAAAGCATTGTCAAGCGTCGGTTCATCATCTGGGTCTAGCAGAGCCGTCACGTACCCTAGCAGCGCATCAAACCAAACATAGAGCGTATGATCCGGATCGGTCGGCACCGGAAACCCCCAGTCTAAGTTGACTCGCGATACCGAAAAGTCTTGCAAGCCGCGCTCCACAAAGCTCAGCACCTCGTTCCGGCGGTTCGGGGGCTGAATGAAATCCGGGCGCTCTCGATACAGTTGCTCCAGCGCAGATTGGTAGTTTGAGAGCCGAAAAAAGTAGTTAGACTCATCTCGCCATTCTGCTTTCCGGTTGGTATGAATGGGGCAGATGTTGCCCTCTAATAGTTCTCGCTCATCTTTGAACTCTTCACAGGAGACGCAGTACCAGCCTTTCTGCTGCCCTAGGTAAATATCGCCGTTGTCCCACACGCGCTGAAAGAAGTCGCGCACGACCGATTCATGGCGGGGCGATGTGGTGCGGCTAAAGCGATCGCATCGAATGTTGAGCCGCTGCCAGAGATCCTCAAACCCTGCCACAATTTGATCACAATGTTCTTGGGGCGATCGCCCAGCAGCTTCGGCGGTGCGCTGAATTTTTTGGCCGTGTTCATCCGTGCCGGTAATCATTAGCACGGGTCGCCCCTGCAAGCGATGAAATCGAGCGATCGCATCTGCCGCCATTGTGGTGTAGGCGCTGCCGATATGCGGCAAATCGTTAACGTAATAAAGAGGCGTTGTAATAGAGAAGGTTTCTGTTGTCGAACCGTTAAAAGTCATTGAACAGGTTTAGTCTTAAAAGTTTCTGTGAGACGGATGTAATCCTTAAATTTAATAATACTTGACACTGATAACTTTACACGATAGCCACCGCTGACCAGGACGGCCAATCGATCGATTTGAATCATCTAGCAGTACGCTATCTCATGGTGATTAATGTTGCTTTCAGCGATCGCATGATCCCAGCCAGATTGCGACCCATTCACAGCATAAACGATTCGATTCGTAGGAGGAAATTGAATGAACGACACAGGTTCGATTCTCTACTAGCGATCGCCCAATCCCTGGCTACATAACGTATTTGCCATAGCAAGACTGACAGCAATACTCCCATATCATGTCATGCCATTAGCTCATGCTCATTACTCCATCTGCCGCATTCAAATCAGCAAAAGAATCAATGCGAGGTTAACAGCATTGCTGTAATCGTCTGGCTTTGGCGGTGGATATACCAAGGAGCGATACCACTTCCCTTCCCAATGCCCTAACCGGCGTTTCTGGCGACACAAAAGAGACTTAATCTTTTCTTTAGAAATGCCGTAAATATCTACTTGGCTTAACTCATTTCAGGCGCTATTTACGGGCAGCGTACCACAACCATATTGATCCCATTCTTTTCTAAAGGAAGGCTAATGAATCGCTAAATCTATTGCGACCTATTGCAACCTGATTGACTGACAAACGTTTTCAGCCCTCGCCCTAGAATCTCTCGGCGGGCTGTTGGGGCGCACGTCTTGTGCCTTCTCTCTAAATCTTGCTCCCAATTTTGGCAGAAAGATGTTCAATGGTTTGCTCCCTTGTTTTGGTTCCTTTCGCCCACTGTTGGAAACAATGCTTTGCGCGGGAGGTCTGGCGATTTTTACGCATATAGCCCGTAGGACTGGGCGAGTCTAGCGCCCCTGGGCGGGTTCAAATCCATAACCATAGGCGGTTTCGGTGCTGGGTTGAACAATCACCAATTGGGGAGCTTGGTTGCGATCGCCCGATGGCAGAAATTGGATGGTTCCTGATGCACCGGTCGCCGAAAAGCCAGAGCCAGAAAGGGTTTGCTGAATACCAGAACGGGTTGGGTTTTGGGCGATCGCCGCAATTAAAGCCTGCATAGCATCGTAGGTCATTGCCGTCCGCCAACTGACATCCCCACCCCAGAGTTGCCGCGCTTCTTGGGGGAACGACGAATTAGGATTAGCATCGCGGTTCCAGGGGGCCGCCACCACCATGCCCACAGCGGCTTGTCCGCCGCGTTGCAGCAGTTCAGCATTATATAAACTGTCGCCGCCTAGCAATGCCAAGCGTTGTTGATTCGCGGCAATCACGTCTAGGGCTTGCGATCGCGTCGGAGTGTTGGCCGCCAGCATCAACGCCTGCGCCCCCTGTTGAATCGCCTGCTCTACCGCAGCGGCGGCATCGAATGAGTTACTGCCCAGATCAAACTCGCTGGTAACTTGCCCGCCCCCAGTCAGCACCGCCGAGGTGAACGCATCCTTGAGTGAGTTGCTGTAGCCACTTTCCGAGTTGTAAAACACGGCCGCGCTTTGCACATTCATGTTGCTCAGCATGTGACGCGCTAACCCATCCGCCGAAATGCGATCGCTCTGCACGGTGCGGAAGATGTAATTCCCCAATCCCGAAATTTCGACTGAGGTACTGGTTGGCGAAATCATCGGTAGGCCCGCATCCTGATAGACAGCACCAGCCTGGATGGTGATGTCGCTGCTGAAATGACCGATTATGGCCAGAATGTCTGAACGATTGACCAACTCCTGAGCCAATTGCACTGCCGTATCGGCATCGTTGTTATCATTCACAATCACAATTTTTAGGGGCGTTCCCTGAATGCCGCCGGACTGGTTCACGGCGGTCTGGGCCTGAGCAACGCCGCGCAAAATTTCTTCCGCCGCATCCGTTGCACTGCTAATCGGAGCGGCGACCGCTAGGGTGTGGGCTGGCTGCTCGGCAATACGGGCATTGTTGAGATAGATCAGCGCTTCGGGATCGTTGCGGTTTGCTGCCAATGCGGTCTCAAAGCTTTGGACTGCCGCGCTGTAGTTGCCCGCCGCCATGGCGCTGATGCCCGCTTGTTTTTGAGGCGAAACGTTACTAGACACCAAAATGCGATCGCCTGTGCTGAGTTGCGCCTGCACATTCACAGATGAGCGGCTGGGGCTTTCGGGGTTGTCTGTTGTCGTAGCTTCGCTGGTATTAGTCGAGGACGACCCATTGCTAGAGGTGTTGGAAAAATTGAATGCTCCCAGCCCCCACGTCACGCCAAACCCGATCGCCACCAAAGTAATAATGAACGACAGAATCAGAATAGGAGCTTCATTTTTCTGCTGAGACATAGGAAGCGACTCTTATTAAATGCATCAATAAACGGAGGAAACCGGGGATGGAGACATATTATCCTATCCAAACGGTTGGGCTAAACCGGTGCCAGCGATCGCTATTATGCATCATCAAAAAGCGCTGAGCCGTAACTCAGCGCCGCGATCGCCAGTATTGGGATTGCGATCGAACGAAGAACAATGACCGTCAGCATTCACTCAAATCACAGCGTGCCCCAATGCCAACCCCGTCACCAACATTCCAAACACCAGGAAAGGCTGAGCGCTGGCCTGATACTTGACATCGTTCTCGATGGGATCGCGCAGGAAGTACATATCCTGAAACGTAACTTGAGGAATAATGAGCAAAATCAACAGCGTTGCGTAGAGATTTTGGTGAATACTCATCAAATAGCCAGCAACGCCCGCCTGGAAGACATCAATCATTAACACACAAATCCAGGCAGCGGTTGTCACGCCAAACATCACTGGCAGCGACTGTAGCCCAAGCTGGCGATCGCCCTCCACACTCTTAAAGTCGTTGACAATAGCAATGCCCAATCCCGACAGGCTGTAGAACAACGTCAGCACCACAATCGTCGGCGTCAGTTCACCAAACAAGGCATGACCCGCGCACCAAGGTAGCGCAATGTAGCTAGCACCTAGGGCATAGTTGCCCAACCAGCCGTTTTTCTTCAGCTTCAGCGGCGGCGCGGAGTAAATGTAAGACAGGAAAGACCCGCCAACCGCCAACGCCGTCATCGTCGGGAACTCATGCCCTGCCCATACATCCAGCGCATAGGAAACAGCGATCCCCGCCAGCAGCAGCACTACAATCTGGGTTGCAACCTGCGGCACGGAAATTGCGCCAGATGGGATCGGACGATAGGGTTCGTTGATCGCATCAATGTCGCGATCGTAAAAATCATTGAGAGTCTGGGTGTAGCCGGCTAACAGCGGTCCCGACATCAACATACAGGCGGCAGCGACTAAGGTATTTTCCAGTGTCCAGCTATAGCCGCCGGAGGATGCAGCTCCGCACAGAACGCCCCAAATCAATGGAATCCAGGTGATTGGCTTCATCAATTGAAGGCGGATTTTCCAAATAGAGGTTTCGCCTGCTTCTGCCCCTCGCATACCGAGCAGTTGACGGGTTTTACCGCCGCGCTGAGGAGAGGCGCTAGCGGGTTGTTCTGGGGATGATTCAACCGACTGGGGGGGATTGGAAGGAGGTGGGTTAGACATAGGTTGCGATAACGGGTTATCAAAACAGTGAGCGAGGGCAGTCGGCGGACGACCCCTCAAAACGTAACGCATTGTATGGATTTATTAACCAGGGTAAAGGACGAGGGCAGTAAACGGGGCCGTTTTAGTCACGGATTCGGCAAGATTTTTCTAACTGTCGGAGGGCGATCGCCCGTTTTGACGGTGGCGCTGGCCCAAACTCCTTAGTTCTAAGCAAAATGGCGGACGGAAGCACCTGGATTTGTGGGGGACAGGTTCAAGCCACCACCATTCAGCAAACAGCGAGCCGCCCATCGTTTTTTCTAAGATTCCTCGCTAGGATGGGTCTAGATTTTACTCAGTCTGATCGCAATCGCCAGGGTTTAAGGGAGCGATCGCCCCTAGAATTCCATCGGCGGGGATCGGGGATGGGTAGCTCTACCGCACCTTAATTAGCACATTGCATCATGTCAGACGGTTCTCTGCGCGATCGCTATCTTGAACTGATTGATCAAATTATTCAAATGACCTTGAAGGGCAACATTCGCTCCAAAGCTCAGGTCTATCAATTGCTAAATGATGGCATCGATGCGGGAACGGGCGAAATGTTTGAACGCTGTCTGGGCGATCGCCTAGCTGGACTGCAACGGGACAGCGAAACCCAAACCGACGAACTGAAACAAGCCAAAGCCATGCGCAGCCTGCGGGCCGTCAAAACCATCGAAGGCGAATGGCAACGTTGGCAAACTGAAAACCAGGCGAATCAAGTGCTAGATGCCTCGGTGCAATACATTTTGAATACCGAGGGCGATCGCCTCACCGCCCTGCTGCTGGTGCTTGATCCGAACCAGGCCAAACCGCTGAGCCTAGGGCAATGGAACGAACTGGCCAAACAACTGGCCGCCCAGCCCACCACCCTCGACGACACGCTGCCAGCCCTCTCCCAGGGCATCACCCAGGGCATCAACGCCTGGCAGCGCATTGAGCCGCATCTGGTCAGTTGGCTCTATGACCAAAGCCGCCCCCAGATTGGCTTTGAGGGAGCCGGAGAACGGGGCCCATGGATGCTGTGGAGCCAGCAAATGCCGCGCCCTATTCCCAAAAGTTTGTTTGAAACCCTGGCACTGGGGCGATCGCTGATTGAATGGGCCGAACACCCTAAACAAATGAATGGGCAAGCGCTCGACATCCAAACCGAAGATGTAGTGGAGTTAGCGGTGATGCTGCGCTGCCTGCAACAGGGACTCGTCACCTGGTTCGATAAGCTGGTCTACGACACCAAAGTTGGCGCGAAGCTATCGCGATCCGCTTACCTGATGTTTGGCATCATTTGGTCACAGTTGGCCAACGGTTTCAGCCGCGCCACCGCCCGCCCCAAACTCAGCCAAAGCATTTCTAGTGCTTGCCTCCAGGCATCCCTGCAAGTGCTGCGGGCCTTTGCCCGTCGGGATTATTTTCCGCTGTACGGCGGCGTATTCGTCTCGTTTTCGGGGCAATACCTGGCCGACACACTAAATTATCTGGACTTGCCGCTGCAACACGCCGAAGGAACCCAGGAAAAAGCTCGCATCCTAACGCTGTTGGGCTATTCGTCTTGGGTGCTGGGGCAGTCCGATCGCGCCGAAAATTTCTACACCGAAGCGCTGGAGATTGCTCAGGACGCGGGCGATCGCCCCTGTCAGGTGGCAGTGCTGAATCATCTCAGTCGCATGGCGGTAGCCGCTCAGGACTATGAAACCGCCATGGGCAAGGCCCAGCGGGCGCTGATTCTCAGTCGGGAGGCGGGCGATCGCCCTGGTGAAGCCAATGCCCTGGCCAATCTGGGATTTAGCGAAGTGTTTCAGGCGCAGCAGCTTGAACTGGCTGACCCCGATCGCTATGAAGCCGCGATTACCCGATTGCAGCAGGGACTTCAGCTTTCAGAACGGTTGGGCGATCGCCAAAGTCAGGCGCTCTGTCTCAGTAGTTTGGGCATTGCCCATGTGGTGATTGAAGAACCGCAGCAGGCGATCGCCTTTTTGGAAGGGGGCATCCAAGCGGCACAGTTTACTGGCGATACGTTTTTGCAAGCCACCAATTTGGCCTACTTAGCTGAAGCCCATCACCAGCTAGAGCAGACCGATACGGCGATTTGTGTGGGCGCATTGGGTATGTATTTGCTGCATCAAATCGCGTCTGCCAACTGGCGACAACCGGCCGGTCTGCTAAAAATTTTGCAGGGCAAGCTGGGTGAGGACGAATTTAGCGATCGCCTGCAAAACCAGCGGCCCAAGATTATCGCCGCGATCGGTGTGGATGGGTACGACTATTTGCCCACGCTGCTGGATGAATATTGAGCCTTTGCGATCGCGCCCTGCCATCCCTCGGTCAACGGTTGGTTAACGCCTCCAGACCAATTTGGTATGATGCCGACACATTTCAACGGCGAGGTCAGGCATGGAACGGCAAAATATTTCAACCGGAACCCCTTGGGAAGCGATCGCAGGCTATTCCAGAGCCGTCAAGGTGGGGCCGTTTATTTACGTTGCAGGCACCACTGCCACCGATTCATCCGGCAAAATTTCTAGCCTCGATCCCTACGAACAAGCCCGCCATATCCTGGAAAAAATTGGTACGGCGTTGGAATCCGTCGGGGCATCCCTCTCCGATGTGGTGCGATCGCGGGTCTACCTGACCAACATGGACGATTTTCCAGCCGTTGCCAAAGCCCACGGCGAAGTCTTCAGCGAAATCCGCCCCGCCAATACCCTGGTCGAGGTCAGCCGCTTGGCCATCCCCGAAATGCTCGTGGAAATTGACGTGGATGCAGTCGTATCAGACGATCAGTGAACTACTCAATCGAACAGCATGACTACCTACGACTGGATCATTATCGGCAACGGCATCACTGGGGCATCCCTCAGCTACGAACTGGCAAAAATTGGCGCATCGGTGCTGGTACTGGAGCGATCGCCCCATCCCGATAGCGCCACGCGCTACAGCTACGGCGGCGTGGCCTTTTGGGCTGGCACCACCAAACTCAGCCGCACTCTTTGCAGCGAAGGCATCGCCCGCCATCGCCAGTTGACTGATGAACTGGGCGCACCCACCGAGTTTTGTGAACGGGACTTGCTCATGCCTGTGTTTCCTGATGACGACTTGGATGAGCTAAAAGCCACCTGCGATCGCTTTGATCCAGTGCCCCAGTGGATTGACTGCCAGACCGCTGGCGAACTAGAACCCCGATTAAATTTGGATGCGATCGCCTCTGCCTTTGTGGTCAAGCATGGTCATGTCCACCCGATGAAAATAACCCATGCCTACAACCACGGCTTTCAGCAGCTCGGCGGCATTTTAGAATTCACCACCGTCACCGATATTCTCCAGACCGAAACGGGGGTCAGCGGTGTCCAAACGGATCAGGCGACCTACCACGGAAAACGGGTGGTCGTTTGTGCCGGTGGACTCAGCCGTCAACTGCTGCATCGCTTTGGCCTCAGCGTGCGCTGCTATTTTTCCCACGCCGAACTGATCGAAACGCCGCCGATCGCCTGGCGCTTGAATACTGTCTTGATGCCCGCCAACACCAAACGGTTTGCCCTAGAAGCCGAAGCCGGAAACCCCGCCACTGAAGCCCGCTGGAATGAAGCCGGACACGAAATTACCGATCCAATTTTTGATGCGGGTGTGTTTCAATTTGCCGATGGGCACCTGCGTTTAGGACAAATCAGCCGCTTGCTCACCGATCCGAATGCCCCCGTGGACGAAGCCACTAGCGAACGCACGATGCGCGACACGCTCACCCACTTGGTTCCCGATTTGGCTGATGTGGGCGGCACCTGGCGACGTTGCCTAGTGGCATTCAGTGGCGATCGCCTGCCGTTGGTGGGTGAATTCAATGCCTGCCCTGGACTTTACATTTTTTCAGGATTCAGTAATCCCTTTGCTTTTATTCCTGCGATCGCCCAGCGGTTTGCCGCATCCCAAGCCAGCAGCCAATCCGATGCCATTCTGACCCAATTCAACCCCGATCGCTTTTCAAACTAAACGAGTCAGCACAACACCCGCATAGCTGGGTTCCTACAGCAAGCCATCTTGCTCAATTTCTTCAATCACCTGTAGCCCGCGCGGATCGCCCAGCTTTAGCACCGCCATGCGGGCATCTTCCCGCACGCCCATATCATCATCTTCAGCAAATGCTTCAATCAGCCCATCCACCGCCGTTGCATAAATCACATTCGAGGGTAGCTCTCGACAGAGTTCGCCGATCGCCCAGGCGCAGTTACTTCGCACTGCCGCCACTCGATCGCACCGCAGCGCTTCGATCAGGGGTGGAATCGATGCAATCACCGATTCATAGTCCAAATTGACCATCTGAGCCAGGGCGCTCGCCGCCCATAGCCGCACCGCTGGAATGTCAGTTCGCAATGCATGGGTTAAAGATAATAGAGAACGGCGATCGCGGCAGTTGCCCAGCGCCCAAACAATGCCCTTGCGCACATAGCCATTCCAGTCATCCCGCAGTTGTGTAATCAGCGCATCCACCGCCGTTTCATGGGGATTTCGGCCCAGCGCATAGGCTGCACTCACCCGAATCAGCGGACAAGCATCGGACAACAGGGTAATGAGGTCAGGAACGGCACGCTCGTCTTGCAGTTCACAAAATGCTCTGGTCGCTAGCATTCGCTGCTGGTTGTCCGGTGCGGTCAGAAGTGGCAGCATCGCTTCCGGATCAGGTCTGGCAGCGTCATCCTCGCCGATCGCCTCGATGTGGTCAAGTGGACTATCGGCTTCTGCGGACGGGTTTAGAACACTAGCGTCGTCATCATACATATTGTCACTCTACAGCAAAGTGCCCCCCAAAGACCAATGGTGTTCCTGGTCTAACGTTCCTTGCCCTTGCAGGGCTACGCATTACGCAAAAATCGCCAGACCTTTTGCCTCCTAGCTGTTCTAGCGATCGCTCAGAATTCTCATTTTTGAGCATACAGGTTGCACCAATTCTACATAATCGCCCTTCTGGGCAAAGGGATTTCAAGAGCAGCAGGGATGCATCCCATGGCGATACCTACCATCCCGATTTTTTCAAGCGGGCGATCGCGCCATTGTTAAGCTGTGTAAGGATTTTTCAGAATCAGACCAAGTCAATGACCGCCCTCCCGTATGATTGTGAATAAACTTTGCACGCTTGGCGTGCCTAGGGTTGGGCCTATCCCACAGGATTTCAGTGCTAAGCCCTTCAATGGGCGCGTCGCTCGTAAATTTTCTAAATTCAACTGTGTTCTGACTGTTCGTTCCTAAACACTGCCCTGCGATTTGCGCCGCAACTGATGCGGCAATGAGCGATCGCATCAGGAACCCTGTCAGTCTGTTCAGTTTGTAAAAAACCATAAACCTACTGGAGGTTCTAGCGTGGCTCTTCCTCTGCTCAATTACTCACCCACTAGCCAAAATCAACGGGTGTCCGGCTATGAAGTTCCTGGTGAAGAAAAACCAAAAATTTATACCACCGATAATTTGCTGTCTGGATCAGGATTAGATGACCTAATTTGGGCAGCCTATCGTCAAATTTTTAGCGAACATCAGATTTTAAGGAGCAATCGCCAAACCTTTTTGGAATCGCAGTTGCGCAACAGTCAAATCACCGTGCGGGACTTTATTCGCGGTCTGGTGATTTCAGATCCATTTCGTCGTCGCAACTTTGAACCCAACAGCAACTATCGCTTTGTTGAAATCTGCGTTCAGCGGGTGTTGGGTCGCGATGTGTACAGCGAGCGCGAAAAGATTGCTTGGTCGATTGTGGTGGCAACCAAGGGGATTCAAGGATTCATTGACGACTTGCTCGACAGTGACGAATACTTGAACAACTTTGGCTACAGCACAGTGCCCTACCAGCGTCGCCGCATTTTGCCGCAGCGCGCTCAGGGTGAAACGCCATTCAACCTGAAGACCCCTCGCTACGGCGAATACCATCGCTCTCAGTTGGGCTTCCCTCAAATTATCTGGCAGAACCAGGTTCGCCGCTTCATTCCTCAAGAGAAGAAGCTCTACGCAGGCAACCCGGCCATCTTTTTGAATATGGCGCGTGGTTTGTCCTCCGCCAAAGGCAACCCAACGCCCAAGGTGTCTGCCATGAATATCGATATTGCAGCATCGGTACCTCGTCGCTAAATTCTGGCTAAGTTCGATGGTGGCGACATCGCTACACGAAGGGTCGTAATGCTTGGAGGGTTGGTGCGATCGCATCAAGATTTCCAAGGGTGACGGCTCTTTCGTGTGTTTTAGGGCTGTTTCTAGGGAGTTTCTAGGGAG
>CAYSIR010000006.1:34503-37044 GCA_964431105.1 uncultured Leptolyngbya sp.
AGGGTGACGGCTCTTTCGTGTGTTTTAGGGCTGTTTCTAGGGAGTTTCTAGGGAGCTGTCTAGAAACAGCGCCATTTATCTCTGAATCCATACCTGAATCCATACCTGAATCTATGCCTGTCGGCGGCGCAGAACATCCAGTAATGTTGTAAACCGTTTTGGCAAGGGGGCGATCGCATCAATCCACTCGCCTGACAATGGATGTTGCAGCCGCAGTTTGTAGGCATGGAGGGCTTGCCCATCCAGATTGACTCCGATGGTTCGATTAGAACTGTAGACTGGATCGCCCACCACTGGATGTCCCAGAAATGCGGTATGAACGCGAATTTGGTGGGTGCGTCCGGTTTCTAGCTCAAATCGCATGAGGGTGTAGTTCCTCAATCGTTCTTCGACAAACCAATGGGTGATGGCCACGCGGCCGCCGTGGTCTTCTGGAACGATGCCCATCTTTTGGCGATCGCCCGGATGCCGGCCAATGGGCTGGTTTACGGTTCCCTGCTCGGCGCTAGGGGAACCATGAACAATGGCAAGATAGTGGCGGCGGGCAGTTTTTGTTTTGAACTGCGCTTGCAAATGCTGAAGGGCGCGATCGGTTTTAGCAACGGCGATCGCGCCACTGGTATCCTTATCCAGCCGATGGACAATGCCGGGGCGCATCACTCCACCAATACCCGGCAAATTGGGACAGTGGGCCAACAGCGCATTCACTAGCGTGCCGCTGGAATGTCCGGGCGCAGGATGCACCACCATACCAGAGGCTTTGTTGAGAATCAGCAGGTGGTCGTCTTCATACAGCACATCTAGCGGAATTGCTTCTGCTTGCAGTTCTAGCGGTTCAGCCGCAGGCAGCGTTACCCGGATGCGATCGCCCAAATTCACGACATATTTTTTGGCAGGGCAAGGCGCATCATTGACCGTGACGTGCCCTTGGTCAATCAGCTTTTGAATGCGGGCCCGCGACAGATCGGTCAGTTGTGCCGATAGCCATCGATCCAGGCGATCGCCTACATTGAGTTCACTGACCGTTAGAAGTAGCGACTCGGTTTCATCCGGCACCGTCGGCAGTCCATTCATTCCACTTGCTCAGCCACAGAATGGCTCGACTCCACGGGCACAACGGTAGGACGGCAGTCGGCAAAAATGTCTTGCAAGTTTACAACGGAGCCAATCACAGCGATCGCTGGAGCGGCGAAGCCTGTAGTTTCAATTTGCTGAGCGATCGTGCCTAGGGTGCCAATCAGTTCATCTTGGTCAGGTCGAGTGCCCCACCGCACCAAGGCGATCGCCGTCGAATCCGGTAAGCCACCGGCTTTAAGTTCTTGGATAATGTGCGGCAGATTGTGGATGCCCATGTAAATCACGATGGTTTCCGCACCTTGAGCGATCGCTTGCCAATTAACCGCCGGACGGTATTTACCAGCAGCTTCATGGCCCGTCACAAAAATTACTGATGAACTATGGTTGCGATGGGTGAGGGGAATGCCAGCGTAGGCCGTTGCCGCTACGCCTGCTGTAATGCCAGGCACTACCTCCACGGCAATGCCAGCCGCCACCAAGCCTTCCATTTCTTCGCCGCCGCGCCCAAACACAAACGGATCGCCTCCCTTTAGGCGGACGACCACCGCATGGTTCTGGGCTTTTTCCAGCAGTAATGCCGTAATGTCGGGTTGCAGCATGGAATGTCGGCCGCGGCGCTTGCCTGCATTGATCCGCTCTGCTGTGGGGTTAATCATCGCCAGGATCGGCTCGCTGACCAAGGCATCGTACACAACCACATCTGCACATTCCAACAGGGCTTTACCTTTAAGCGTGAACAGCCCCGGATCACCCGGCCCGGCCCCAACGAGATACACTTTACCGACAGAAGCCGCGTTGAATGCTTGCATAGACGACCATCCTGAAAAATATGAGCGATCGCGCCTCCACTAATCAGCAGAGGCAGGGATAGATCTGTCCGGCTGCTTTGAAGCCATCCCTAGCCATGATCTAACCCTGGTTTGACCATCATCCAGCCCAGACAGAACGCACCGTTCTGAACCTACGAGTTGGGTGACGGTTCAGAGCGGTCGATAAGCCTGGCAGAACCCGCCTGTGCCAGCGCTGCAACTAAGTGAGTTAGCGCCGGAGTTGCTCCCAAGGGAGCCGTCAACTGCAAATCGAGGGTGGGATACTGGGTTCGTAATGTTGCCACGTTTGCGGCGATCGCATCGGTGATCCCGCCTGTAAATAAAAAGTATGGCACGACCTGTATCGGATGAATAGTGGCTGGATTGGTTACGGAATGCTGTAAACACTCAAGGCAAGCATTCAGGCATTCTTCCAAACTAGGGGATACAGCCCAGTAAGCGGCTCGCGCCCCACTCTGCCGCGCTAAGTCTTCCACCGGAGCATTTCCGCCAGGGCGACGGCTACCGTGGGCCAACAAAATGCGATCGCTAGGCTGGTCATCTTCCAAATCGCGCAGCACCCTAGCCATACCTGGATGGCAGCCCAGATATGGCGCGATCGCTAGCGGCATCGACAACAATGGCTGAGCCAGCT